>CAYPQM010000011.1:0-65545 GCA_964412845.1 uncultured Streptosporangiaceae bacterium | reverse complement strand
TCCCCGGTCACGGCGTCCCCGGTCACGGCGTCCCCGGTCACGGCGTCCCCGGTCATCGATCCACCCGGGATCCCTGTGCGCCCGGACCCGGCGACCCCTGGCCGCCTGGCGGCCAGGAGGGCACAGGCCAGCCGGCGGCGGCGAGTGGTCTGGAGCAGCCACGCCTTCGCCCACGCGCGGGCGCTGCCGCTGACGGCCATACTCGCCGCTCAGGCTGTTCTGTCATTGCGGCTGGTGTGGAGTAACACGGCCTTCCCAGATGAAGCCCTCTATCTCTGGTCAGGACGCCTGCAGTGGGCGCACTGGCTGCACGGGACGTCGATTCCCGACTTTCCCACCTACTTCTCGGGTGCTCCGGTCGTCTACCCACCGTTGGGAGCCCTGGCCACTGCCCTCGGCGGTCTCGCCGGCGGCCGCATTCTCTCTCTGTGCTTCATGCTCAGCGCAACGGCACTCCTGCACGGCGTGACCCGGCGCCTCTTTGACCGGCGCTCAGCCGACTTCGCAGCCGCGCTCTTCGTAGGTCTCGGCGCCACCCAGTTTCTCGGGGCGTTTGCTACCTACGACGCGATGGCCCTCTTTCTGCTGGCCCTCGCCACGTGGCTGGGCGTGCGCTCGGCCGGGACTCGCCTCAGCGTGCAGGTACCCCTGCTGCTCGGCGTCGCCGGCGCGCTCGCCATGGCTGACGCGGCCAAGTATGCCGCAACACTGTTTGACCCCGTCGTCATCGTTCTGGCCGGGCTGGCAACCTGGCGAGCCGGAAGCCGCAAAAAGGGCATCGTTACAGCCCTGGCCATCTTGTGGGCACTATGCCTGCTGCTGTTCCTGGGTATCCGGCTCGGCGGTCAAGCCTACTGGCGGGGCATCAACTACACGACACTAAGCCGCGCGCGCGGCGAGTCATCGGCAGCCGGGATCATCGCCGACAGCTTCGGCTGGGTCGCTCTCATCGTAGTCCTCGTATTGATTGGCTCTGCGGTGGCGATAGTCAAACAGACTGAGATTTCCGCAAAGCTGTGCGCCTGCGTGCTGGCTTGCGCGATCGTACTGGCACCCGCCAATCAGGCGCGAATACATGTCTTTACCAGCCTCTTCAAGCACGTCGGCTTCGGGGCATGGTTCGCCGCGGCGGTAGGAGGGTACGCGCTTGCATCGCTCGCTGACGCCGTGCCCGCAGTCAAAAAGCGCCGAGCCCTGATGGCCAGCACCGGCGTGGCTGTCGCCGGCCTTCTTGTCGGAGCATCACTCGCTCAGACCCACTTCGTCTCCTGGCCGGACACTGCGAGTTTCGTCGCGCGGCTGCGCACAGTGCTGCCCGCGCACAAGGGCCGCGTCCTTGCCGCCGACAACGGCAACGTCATCGAGTTTTACCTGCCGGGTGAGCTGGGTGGCATGATTTTCAACGGACCGTGGTTCCTTCGCTATCAGGATCCGCAGACGGGGAATTACCTTATTGAACGACCGGCATACGCCGATGCTATTAGACACCGCTACTTTTCCGTGATCGCCCTTTCGTTCGGTGACTCGCACGCAACGGATGAGATTATCAGCCAGGACATCCGCTCCTACGGTGGTTACAAGCTAGTCGCAACGCTGCCCTACAGGGCTGCCGGACTGCACAGCGCGTTTCGGATCTGGGTCCGCGAGAACTCGGGATGACCGCCGCCGCCGCACCACCCAAAGGACGGCACCGCTATACCAATCTGGTACTGCCGGCGCCCCCTGATGGCGACGAGAAGTCTTCCTACGCTTGGCGTTCGCTGCCGTTCCTCGCCGCGGCCCTGTCTGCCAGCGCGGTGTGCGTAATCGTGGCACAGGCATGGATGGAATTTCGCGACACGATCATGCTTGCCTTCGCTGGCTACACGATGCTCTACCTTGCTTATCAGGCTGTGAGCCTGCCGGTAAACTTTGCCGGCCGCAGCTTCAACCTGGCCGCACACGAGGCGCGCGTCAGAGAATGGCACCCGCGCCGCTATCCCAAGGTGGATATCTTTCTGCCGATCTGCGGCGAGCCGGTGGAGGTGCTCCGCAACACCTGGATCGGCGTCTTCGAGCTGATCCAGGCGTATCCCGGCAACGCGCACGCTTACGTCCTGGATGACGGGCCAAGCGACGACGCGATGGCGCTTGCCCCGTCATTTGGATTTGTTTATGTGCGGCGGCCGAACCAGCGCCAGCACAAGAAGGCCGGAAACCTCAACTATGCATTCGAGCGCACCGGTGGCGAGCACATTGTGATCTTCGATGCTGATTTCCGGCCGCGAGCGGACTTTCTGGCAGAGACACTCCCCTACATGAGCGACCCGGCTATCGGGATTGTGCAGACTCCCCAATTTTTCCGGGTAAGCCCCCGGCAAGCCTGGGTCGAGCGGGCCGCCAGCCCGACGCTGGAGGTGTTCTACCGGGCGGTGCAGGTGTCGCGTGATCGGTTCGGCTCCGCGCTGTGCGTTGGTTCCAACGCTGTCTACCGCAGGGCTGCGCTCGAGCCGTGCCGCGGGTTTACCGAGATCCCATACGCGGAGGATTCGCATACCGGCCTCGACATGCGCTATTACGGGTACCAACTCACCTACCTGCCCATTCCCCTGGCGGCCGGTATCTGCCCCTCCACTCTCGACGCGTTCATGCGCCAGCAATACCGATGGTGTTGCGGAGCGACCTCCTTGATCTGGACCCGGCACATGTGGCGGGTCCAGATGCCGTGGACAGCGCGGCTGCCCTACATCGCCGGATGGTTGTGGAACCTCACCACGGCGCTGCGAACCCTGATCCTGCCGTTGATCCCGATTACCCTGCTCGCGTTCCTGCCCAATGAGATCCGGCTCCGCAACGCCCTCCTGCTGATCCCAGCTGTGATCACGGGCACGGTGTTGTACCCGCTGTGGCATAACGCGCCCTACAGCCCCCGGATCTGGCCCCTGGCTATCGCCGTGGGATGGGCCCAGGTGCTCGCGATCTGGGACTATTCGCGCGGCAAGGTCATGTCCTGGCAGCCAACACGCGGGCCAGGCGATGCGACCAGACGCTTCTGGTGGGGCGTTACCTTGTGGAACGGCACCTTGGCCGTTGCATGGCTCGGCCTTGCCGCCTGGCGCATCGAGCAGACCGGCTCGCTCAGGTTCGGCGTCGTGGCTGTGTTCGGGATCCTCAACACGCTCATCGTCGGCCGGCTGATCTTCCCCGGAAGGAAGGCTGCATGACCATTCCGCCGCCGGAGCCGTCCGTGCCCTGGCCTCCGGGGCCACCGCAACCAGGCCGTCACCCAAGCCGGCGCATCCGCGCGGTCGTCATCGGCGCATGCGTGGTGGTTGCGGTGGCCCTCGTCACGGTCGCCGTGACGAGGGTTACCGCCCCGATTGGCCCCGGACCGTCGTCAGGTGAAGGGACGCCTGCGATCGGAACGTACAGCCATCATCCGGTGCGGATTACCCTGCCCGCCCAGCCTGCGTCCTACCTGGGAGCCTTCGCCAAGGGTGTGCCCGACAGCTACGCGCCGATCGAGTCCTTCACGCACGTCACCGGCGTACGGCCAAATGTCGCGCTCTACTACAGCGGCTGGTATGAGAAATTCCGGTCCGCATTCGCCGTCAAGGTGACAGACACCGGTGCCGTCCCGTTTATCCAGATGGAACCGTCCGGCGTCAACCTGACGGCGATCGTCAAGGGCCGGTTCGACACCTACCTGGAGACCTTTGCCACCAACGTGGCCCGCTATGGCGCGAAGACTGACCGGGGCGTCATCATCGGCTTCGGCCATGAGATGAACGGGTATTGGTACTCCTGGGGCCACCGGCACACGCCCCCAGCGGTGTTCGTGGCCGCCTGGCGGCACATTGTCACCGTGTTCCGGCAGCAGGGCGCCGACGACGTGACCTGGCTGTGGACGGTCAACATCATCGATACGCGGGGGGGCATTCCCTCCCCGGCCCCCTGGTGGCCGGGCAGTTCGTATGTGACCTGGGTAGGAATTGACGGCTACTACCTCAAGTCGTCATGGAAGTTTGTTTCCTTGTTCGGGCCGACCATCAAAGCCATACGCTCGCTGACCCTCGATCCGGTACTCATTTCCGAGACGGGCGCGTCGCCTGCCGCGGGCCAGCCGGCGAAGATCACTGACCTGTTCACAGGCATTCGCTCGTATGGGCTGCTGGGGTTTGTGTGGTTCGATGCCAACGGGGTCCAGGATTGGCGCCTCAGGAGCCCCGCGGCAATCGCGGCATTCGCTCGTGGCGCCAAGACGTTCAAGGGACCTGCGTCATGAATAATCTGCCGCGCTTCATCATGCTCAGCGCCGTACCCGCCTGGGACGTTGAGCAATGACGCGAAGCACCGCGGTCAGGGGTACTACGGCCCCGGATGACAGTCAGGGCGGGGAAAGGAGCAACCGGGTGAAGCTCAGGTGGATCGTGGCTATCGGGGCAGCAATCATTGTTGCGGTTGCGATCACCGTGGCCACCGGCTTGGGCGGCAGATCAGTGCCCGGCAAATCCGCAGACCCAGCCGCGCCGCAGCGGGCCACTCTCCCGCGCACGCCAGAGGCCTACCTCGGGGTATATGAGCCCGGGGTACCTGAGTCATACTCCGGGCTGACCGCATTCGCCGCGGCCACCGGGGTCAAGCCAGGTGTGGTCGTGTACTACAGCGGCTGGTACGAGCCGTTCCAGGCTAGCTTCGCTGCCGCGGCAGTCAGGCACAAAGCGGTGCCGCTCGTGCAGATCGATCCGAGCGACGTCAGCGTGGCCGCCATCGCATCAGGGCAATATGACGCCTACTTGCGCTCCTACGCCTCAGCGGTCAAGGCTTTCGGGAGCCGGGTGATCTTGTCCTTCGGCCATGAGATGAACGGGGATTGGTATTCGTGGGGCCACCGGCACACATCCCCCGCAGAGTTCGTGGCCGCCTGGCGGCACATTGTCACCGTGTTCCGGCAGCAGGCGGCCGGCAATGTGACCTGGCTGTGGACGATCAATGTCATCGACACGCAGGCCGGCATTCCCTCCCCGGCCGCCTGGTGGCCGGGGAGTTCGTATGTGACCTGGGTGGGAATTGACGGCTACTACAACGCACGGTCCTGGACGTTCGCTTCCTTGTTCGGGCCGACCATCAAGGCCGTGCGCGCGCTGACACTGAACCCGATACTCATCTCCGAGACAGGCGCAACGCCTGCCGCCGGCCAGCCAGAAAAGATCGCCGACCTGTTCACTGGTATTCGCTCTTATGGGCTGCTGGGGCTCGTGTGGTTCGACGCCAACCGGATGGGAGACTGGCGCCTGAGCAGCCCCACGGCTATCGCCGCGTTCGCCCGGGGCGCCAAGACGTTCAAGAGACCTGCGTCGTGAAAATCAGCAAATGCTTCCCGCTTGCGCGAATAGGACAGTACCTTTTCATATGCGGTAGCCATATCTGGGGGGACCGGATCGGGACGCCACGGCCGGTGCAGGGCTTCCGCGCTGGGCGGCGTATCTCCGGCGACAGCAAGGGTTCATATGTGATCTGGCGATACGAGCCGCGCCGGTGAGCATCATCAGGCAAGCAGCACTGGATCCACCGGGACGGGCGGTCAGCGCCGGAGCCTGGTGGCGCCGCCGCCAAGCCTGCGTGGTTCTCCCCGCGCCCCCGGATGACAACGAGAAGTACGCCTATGCCGCCCGGAACCTGCCGTACTTGGCGGCCACCCTCGTCATTAGCGCGGCCTGCATCATCGTCAGCCAGGTCAGGTTCGAGATACATGACCCGGTGCCTTGGCCATTCATGGCCTTCACCGCCACGTACTTCATCTACCAGGCGATCAGCCTGCCGGTGAACTTCACCGGCCGCGGGTTTGACCTGGCCGCGCACCAGGGGCGCATCCAGGCCTGGCAGCCGCCGAGCTATCCGAGCGTGGATATCTACCTGCCGATCTGCGGTGAGCCGCTCGAAGTGCTCCGCAACACCTGGAATGCCGTGGCCGATCTCGTCGCGGACTACGGCGGGCCAGCTCAGGCCTACGTCCTGGACGACGGGCCATCCGACGAGGCCCGTTCGATGTCCGAGTCCCTCG
Source organism: uncultured Streptosporangiaceae bacterium (assembly GCA_964412845.1). Classification (GTDB taxonomy): domain Bacteria; phylum Actinomycetota; class Actinomycetes; order Streptosporangiales; family Streptosporangiaceae; genus JAWWPY01. Next base: position 59,502 of record CAYPQM010000011.1, on the reverse strand, counting down.
GCTTCCGCTACATCCGGCGACCCGATCAGCGCGCCTGCAAGAAGAGCGGCAACCTGCGCTATGCCTTCGCGCGCACCGACGGCGAATACCTGGTCATCCTGGATGCCGACTTCGCGCCGCGGCCCGACTTCCTCACCGAGACGCTGCCCTACCTGGACGACCCGGCGATCGCCATCGTCCAGACGCCGCAGTTCTTCCGGGGCAGCACCAGGCAGACGTGGATCGAGAATTCCGCGGGCGCGATCCAGGAGGTGTTCTACCGGTCGATCCAGGTCGCCCGCGATCGCTTCGGCGCGGCCATCTGCGTTGGGACCTCCGCTGTCTACCGCCGGGCCGCACTCGAGCCGCAGGGCGGCCCGACGCTCATCCCCTACGCCGAGGACGTGCACACCGGTCTTGACGTGCGCCGGGCCGGCTGGTCGATGGTCTACCTGCCGGTCGTGCTGTCGACCGGGATCTGCCCCGACAACCTCGACGCCTTCGTGCGCCAGCAGTACCGGTGGTGCACCGGGAACGCCGGCATCGTGTTCTCACGCCGGCTGTGGTCCGTACCGATGACAATCCCGGCCCGGCTCACCTACGTCTCCGGGTTCTGCTATTACGCCTACACCGGCCTCCTGACGTTCTTCGGGCCGATCATCCCGGTAGTCATGCTCGCCGCCCTCCCCGGCCAGGTCCAGCTGCGGAACTTCGTCATCCTCTTGCCAGCTATGCTCACCGGGCTCGTCCTCTACCCCCTGTGGCATAACTCCAGCTATGGGCCGTCGGTCTGGCCGCTGGGGATCGCCCGTGGCTGGGCGCATGTCTTTGCCATCTATGACAGCGCCCGGGGTAAGACGATGAGCTGGCATCCGACCCGGACACCAGGCAGTGCGCTGCGGCGCTTCCGGATCTGGGTCACCGGGTGGAGCGGCGGCATGGCCGTGCTCTGGACGGTACTGGCCATCTGGCGGACGGTGACCCTGGGCTCTCCGCAGTTCGCCGTCCTGATGTTCTTCGGCTTGCTCAACCTCGCGGTCGTAAGCCGCGTCATATTTCCCGGAGTGAGAGCAGCATGAGACCCCGCCTGGTGACGTTCCTCGCTTTCGCCGTCGCCTTTGCCGCCGTCGCCTTCACCGGCACCCACCTCGCTCTCCGGGTCAGCCGGCCGCCGGCGGTGCGCATCGCTCTGCCGCCCAGCCCGGCCTCTTATCTGGGCGTCTACGAGCCCGACTCGCCACCTGGTTACCAGCCGATCGCCGACTTTGCCACCGCGGCCGGCAAGCACCCGAACCTCGCCGGGTATTACAGCGGCTGGGCGCAGCCCTTCGCGGCATCGTATGCGCAGGCGATCCGCCAGCACGGCGTCATCCCGTTCGTCCAGATCGACCCCACCTTCGCCTCCGTCGCCGGGATCGCGGCCGGTGCCTATGACGACTACCTGCGCTCGTACGCCGATAGCGTCCGGGGCTTCGGCCACGCGGTCGTCATCGGCTTCGGGCATGAGATGAACGCCCCCTGGTACTCCTGGGGCTACGGGCGAGTCCCGCAAGCGACCTTCGTGGCCGCGTGGCGGCACATCGTGACGCTGTTCCGCGAGCAGGGCGCCGAGAATGTCACCTGGTTGTGGACCATCAATGCGGACCGGTCCAACACGGGGCCGGTCGTCTCATGGTGGCCCGGCGCGGCCTACGTGAGCTGGGTCGGCATCGACGGCTACTACTTCCGGCCGTCCGATACCTTCGCCAGTGTCTTCGGCCGCACCATTGATCAGGTACGGGCATTCACCAAGAAGCCGGTGCTGCTGTCCGAGACCGCGGTCGGGCCCGACGCAGGCCAGTTCGTCAAGATCGGCGACCTGTTCACCGGGATGCGGCAGTACAAGACACTCGGACTGGTGTGGTTCGACAAAGCCCAGCACCAGGGGATCAACCATCAGGACTGGCGCATCGAAGACAACCCGGCGGCCGAAGCCGCGTTCCGGCTGGGCGTATCCGCGCTAACGCTGGCGCGTCCCTGACAGGTCAGACGTTGAAGCCGAGGGCGCGCAGTTGCTCCCGGCCATCCTCGGTGATCTTGTCAGGGCCCCACGGCGGCAGCCACACCCAGTTGATCCGGAAGTCCGCGACCAGTCCGTCGAGGGCGGCGCGGGCCTGGTCCTCGATCACGTCGGTCAGCGGGCACGCCGCGCTGGTGAGGGTCATGTCGATGGTCGCGACGTTGTCATCGGCCAGGGTGACCCCGTAGATCAGGCCGAGGTCGACCACGTTCACGCCAAGCTCGGGGTCGACGACGTCGCGGAGTGCCTCAAGGAGGTCCTCGGTGTCCCGGCCCAGTGGCTGATCGGTGGCCTCAGCAGTGTCTTGCGCGATGGCAGTGTCCTGCGCGATGGCAGCGTCCTGCGCGGTCACAGCGTTCTCCGTCATGCCGTCTCCCTTGCCCCAGTCTCGGTGGGCCCGGCTGCGGCCAGCACCTGCGTGGTCGCGTCCTTCCAGGCCATCCAGCCCAGCAGGGCGCACTTGATCCTGGCCGGGTACTTCGCCACGCCTTCGAACGCCACGGCGTCCCCGAGCACATCCTCGTCGGGCACACCCTCGCCCTTCGACCGCATGAGCCGGAGGAACTCATCCCCGATGGCCATGGCCTCGCCCACGGTCTTGCCGACGACCAGGTCAGTCATGACCGACGCGCTCGCCTGGCTGATGGAGCAGCCGAGCGCGTCGTAGGAGATGTCCGCGACGGTCGCCTCGCCGCCCGCGCCCTTGACCGAGACCCGCATGGTCACTTCGTCGCCGCAGAGCGGGTTCACGTGATGCACCTGGGCGTCATAGGGCTCACGCAGGCCCTTGCCATGCGGGTGCCGGTAATGGTCCAGGATGATCTCCTGGTACAACGATTCGAGTTGCATCACACCTCCCTCAACAAGCTGGGCCGCCTGGTGTGTTCCATCATCAGCCGGGGCGCAGTGGCCCGGCGGGCCATCATGTCCGGCCGAAGAATCGCTGGGCCGCGCGTACCCCGTCGGCGAGCGCGTCAACTTCATCGCAGGTGTTGTACACATAGAACGACGCCCTGGTGCTGGACGTCGCGCCGAGCGCCCGGTGCAGCGGCCAGGCGCAGTGATGGTCCGTCCGGGTCGCGATGCCCAGATCGTCGAGGACCTGGCCCACATCGTGCGGGTGGACATCCTCAACGGTGAACGACACCGCACCGCCCCGGTCGGCCGTGCTGAGCGGGCCCAGGATGCGCAAGCCCTCGATCTCGCCCAGGACCTTGAGCGCGTGCGCGGTCAGCGACTCCTCATGCGCGGCGACATTCGCCATGCCGAGCCCGGTCAGGTAGTCGATGGCCGTGGACAGGCCCGCGGCCTGCGCGGCGGCCGGCACGCCGGCCTCGAATCGCTGCGGAGGCGGCAGGAAGGTGCTGCCCTCCATCCGGACCACCTCGATCATCGACCCGCCGGTGATGAACGGCGGCATCGCCTCCAGCAGCTCACGCCGCCCGTACAGCACGCCGATCCCGTAGGGGGCGAGCATCTTGTGCCCGGAGAAGACCAGGAAGTCCAGGCCGAGCGCGGCCACATCGGTCACCTGGTGCGGCACCGACTGCGCGCCGTCGCCGAGCACGACCGCGCCGACCTGATGGGCGCGTGCGGCGATCTCCGCGACCGGCGGGAGCGTCCCGGTCACGTTGGACTGGCAGGTCACCGCCACGATCTTGGTGTGCGGGTTGATCAGCTCGTCCAGGCCGGCCAGGTCAAGCCGTCCCTCGGGAGTCACCGGAATCCAGCGCAGCGTGGCGCCGGTGCGCAGGCAGAGCTGCTGCCACGGCACCAGGTTCGCGTGGTGCTCCATCTCGGTGACCAGCACCTCGTCGCCGGGGCCGATCCGGAAGCGCGCCGCCTCTGGGCCAGCGATGGCCGCGTTGCTCATCGAGTAGGCGACCAGGTTCACCGCCTCGGTGGCGTTCTTGGTGAACACGATCTCGCCCGGGTCCGCGCCGAGGAATGCCGCCACCTTGAGCCGTGCGCCCTCATAGGCGTCGGTAGCTTCCTCGCCGAGCAGATGCGCGCCACGGTGCGCGGCGGAGTTGTGCAGCGCGTAGAAGTCATGCTCGGCATCCAGCACCTGCCTCGGCTTCTGCGAGGTGGCACCGGAGTCGAGATACACCAGCGGATGGCCGTTGCGCACCGTCCGGCCGAGGATCGGGAAGTCGGCGCGCACCGCGGCCACGTCGAGCGGCCGGGTGGCGGCCTGAGTCACCGTCACGTCGCTGCTCCGGCCGTGACGAACCGCTCGTACCCGCTGGCTTCCAGCTCCTCGGCAAGTTCAGGACCGCCCTCTTCGACGATCCGGCCGCCCACGAACACGTGCACGAAGTCGGGCGTCACATAGCGCAGGATCCTGGTGTAGTGGGTGATCAGCAGGACGCCGTGCCCGGGCACCGCGGCGAACCGGTTGACCCCTTCGGACACCACCCGCAGCGCGTCGATGTCCAGCCCGGAGTCGGTCTCATCGAGGATCGCGATCTTCGGCTGGAGCAGCTCGAGCTGGAGGATCTCGTGCCGCTTCTTCTCCCCGCCGGAGAAGCCCTCGTTGAGGTTACGCTCGGCGAACACCGGGTCGATGGCCAGCGCGGCCATCGCCTCGCGCATCTCCTTGAGGAAGAGGCGCAGTTTGGGCGGCTCGCCGCGGACCGCGGTCACCGCCGTGCGCAGGAAGTTGGACACCGAGACGCCCGGCACCTCCACCGGGTACTGCATGGCGAGGAACAGGCCCGCCCGGGCCCGCGCGTCCACGCTCATGGCCAGCACGTCTTCGCCATCGAGGGTAACCGAGCCTTTAGTGACCTGGTATTTCGGATGCCCGGCGATCGCGTACGCGAGGGTGGACTTGCCGGACCCGTTCGGCCCCATGATCGCGTGGGTCTGCCCGGCGGCCACGGTCAGGTCGACGCCGCGCAGGATCTCACGGCTGCTGTCACCGCCATGGTCGCCCGATCCCGCAGCCGGATCCACCACGCTGACATGCAGGTCGCGGATCTCAAGAGTGGCCATCACTGTCTCCTGGTCGGAATAGCTCTGTGCATCGGAATAGCTCGGTGGGATTGAATAGTCAGCCGGTCGGACCGGTGCCGGGGACAGCGACGTAGACGTCATCCCCGTCGATCTTCACTGGGTAGGTGGCCACCGGCTTGGTGGCCGGGGGGCCGGTGGAGGCGCCGGTGCGCAGGTCAAAACAGGACCCGTGCAGCCAGCACTCCACGGTGTGGTCGTAGACGTCGCCCTCGGACAGCGGGACTTCCTCGTGCGAGCACACGTCATGCAGCGCGAAGACCTCCCCGCCGGCCCGCACCAGGGCTACCGGCAGATCGCCGATCTCGACCCCGATGGCTCCCTCGGCGGGCAGGTCGGCCAGGGCGCAGGCCCGGACGAATGTGCTTGTCTCGCTCATGCCGACTCCAGCGACCGGGTCAGCTCGGCCTCGATCGAGGCGGTGATCCGCTCGCGCAGGTCCGGCACCTCGATCTTGTTGATCAGCGCACCGAAAAAGCCGCGGATCACCAGCCGGCGGGCCTCCTCCATCGGGATGCCCCGGGCCATCAGGTAGAACAGGTGCTCATCTTCCAGCCGGCCGGTGGCGCTGGCATGCCCCGCGCCGACCACCTCGCCGGTGAGGATCTCCAGGTTGGGCACCGAGTCGGCGCGGGCGCCGTCGGTCAGCAGCAGGTTCCGGTTGAGCTCATAGGTGTCAGTCCCGGTCGCTTCCGCCCGGATCAGCACGTCCCCGATCCAGACCGAGTGCGCGCCGTCGCCCTGCAGTGCGCCCTTGTACTCCACCCGGCTGCGGCAGCGCGGCTGCGTATGATCCACGAACAACCGGTGCTCCTGATGCTGGCCGGCATCGGCGAAATACAGCCCGAGCAGCTCCGCATCTCCCCCAGGACCGGCATAACGCACCGATGGTGCCAGCCGCACCACACCGCCGCCGATCGTGACCGCAGCGTGCCGCAGCCGGGCGTCGCGGCCCAGCGCGGCGTAATGATGCGAGGCGTGCACCGCGTCATCGGCCCAGTCCTGGACGCTGACCAGCGAGAGCGACGCGCCGTCGCCGACGATGATCTCCACGTTGTCGGCGTAGGTGGCGCTGCCCTGGTGATCCAGCACCACGACCGCCTCGGCCAGCGGTGCCACGTCCACCACGAGATGGCCGAACGCGGCTCCGGATGCTTCCTCGCCGCGGACCGAGATGATGGTGGGCCGGGAGGCGACCGCCTCGGCCGGAATGCTGACGATGGTCGCTTCGCGCACCGAGGCCAACGCGCGGGCGCTCACCCGGTCGGCCGGCACGAAGCTGCGGCCCACCCGGGGATCGTCCCGTCCTACGCTCTCGACGGTCACCTCAGGGGCCGGGTCCGCTTCCACGGTGACCTTGCCCTCGGCCAGCGCCTGGTCGGTGTGCAGGCCGCGGAGGCGGCGCAGCGGGGTGAACCGCCACTCCTCCTCGCGGCCGGTGGGCACCGGGAAATCAGCAGTGTCGTAGGACCGCTGTTCGTGCAGCCTGGAAACCTGGGCCGTTGATTCCACAGCCCCTTGCAGCCCCGCCATCAGCCGACCGACCCCTCCATCTGGAGCTCGATCAGCCGGTTGAGCTCAAGGGCGTATTCCATGGGCAGCTCACGCGCGATCGGCTCGACGAACCCGCGGACAATCGTCGCCATGGCCTCGTCCTCGGTCATGCCGCGGCTCATCAGGTAGAAGAGCTGGTCATCGGAGATCTTGGAGACGCTGGCCTCGTGGCCCATTTCCACGTCGTCTTCCCGCACGTCCACGTACGGGTAGGTGTCCGACCGGCTGATGGTGTCGACCAGCAGCGCGTCGCACTTGACGGTGGACTTGGAGTGCGCGGCGCCCTCCTGGACCTGGACCAGGCCCCGGTAGGAGGTCCGGCCGCCGGCCCGGGCCACGGACTTGGACACGATCGTGGACGAGGTGTTCGGGGCGCAGTGCACCATCTTCGCGCCCGCGTCCTGGTGCTGGCCGGTGCCCGCGAAGGCCACCGACAGCGTCTCGCCCCGGGCGTGCTCGCCCATCAGGTAGACCGCCGGGTACTTCATCGTCACTTTGGAGCCGATGTTCCCGTCGACCCACTCCATGCTGCCGCCCGCCTGCACCACGGCCCGCTTGGTGACCAGGTTGTAGACGTTGTTCGACCAGTTCTGGATGGTCGTGTAGCGGCAGTGCGCGCCCGCCTTCACGATGATCTCGACTACCGCGGAGTGCAGCGAGTCGGACGAGTAGACCGGCGCGGTGCAGCCTTCCACGTAGTGCACGCTGGCGCCCTCGTCCACGATGATCAGGGTCCGCTCGAACTGGCCCATGTTCTCGGTGTTGATCCGGAAGTAGGCCTGCAGCGGGATGTCCACGTGCACGTTCTTCGGCACGTAGATGAAGCTGCCGCCGGACCAGACCGCCGTGTTCAGCGCGGCGAACTTGTTGTCGCCGACCGGGATCACCGTGGCGAAGTACTCGCGGAACAGCTCGGGCTGCTCGCGCAGCGCGGTGTCAGTGTCCAGGAACAGGACGCCCTTCTCCTCAAGGTCCTCACGGATCTTGTGGTAGACAACCTCGGACTCATACTGCGCGGCGACGCCGGCGATGAGGCGCTGCTTCTCGGCCTCGGGGATGCCCAGCCGGTCGTAGGTGTTCTTGATGTCGGCGGGCAGGTCTTCCCAGTTCGCCGCCTGCTTCTCGGTCGACCGGACGAAGTACTTGATGTTCTCGAAGTCGATGCCCGACAGGTCAGAGCCCCAGGTGGGCATGGGCTTGCGGCGGAACAGCTGCAGGCCCTTCAGGCGCAGGTCGAGCATCCAGCCCGGCTCGTCCTTTTTGGCCGAGATGTCACGGACGACGTCCTCGGACAGGCCGCGGCGCGCGGCCTCGCCCGCCGCATCCGAGTCGGACCAGCCGAACTTGTATCGCTCAAGCCCCTCGAGTTCGGGGTGTGCGGTCGTCGTCATACGGAGGTGCCTCCGGGCTCTGTCGTCGTCATCTTCGCGGTCATGGAGGTGAAAGCGGGCGTGCTGGGCGGCGCTGGGCCACCTGAGGGGCGGACGTGCAGCAGTGCGGGCGCCGTCACGTGGGTGGTGCAGATGCCGTCACCGTTCGCGATCGTGGCCAGCCGCTGCACCGGCGTGCCGAGCAGCCTGCTGAATGCCTCGGTCTCCGCCTCGCACAACTGCGGGAACTCGGCCGCGACGTGGGCTACCGGGCAGTGGTGCTGGCACAACTGCTCTCCCCCGCCGCCTGAGGCGCTGCCTTCCGGCGCGCCGGACGCGGAGGCCGCGTACCCGTCCGCGGACAAGGCCTCGGCCAGCGCCTGCACCCGAGCCTGGGCGACAACGGCCGCCACCACCGGCTGGTAGCGCATCTCCAGGTCCGCCACCTGCCTGCGGGCGAACTCGGCGACCGCGCCCGGCCCGGCAACCTCAGCGAGGAAGCGCAGGGCGCTGGTGGCCAGGTCGTCATAGGTGTGCTCGAAGGCGCCGCGGCCGACGTCGGTGATGGCGAACAGCTTCGCCGGGCGCCCCCGGCCGCGGCTCGCCGGACGCCGCGCCGTGCGCGTTTCGATCATGTCGTCGGCCAGCAGGTTGTCCAGGTGGCGCCGGACGGCGGCGGGCGTGAGGTTCAGCCGGGTACTCAGGCCGGCCGCGGTGACTGGGCCGTTCTCCATGATCAGCCGGGCAATCCGGGCCCGGGTGCCCCGCTCGGAGCCGGTGTGCGCAGCGCCGGTAGGGTGCATGGCAGCAGCGCCGCCGGCGGTCATCGCCGCAGCGGCGCCGGGCTCCACGCTTGCCGGTCGCACACTTTTCACAACATCAGTGTGTCGTAAATCCATCCCGGCCCGCAACATCATCCCCGATGAAGCTGATCACTAAGGCTAGCCTTACCTGAACCCGCCACCGCCGGCCATCACGGAAATTCGTGCACGAGCTTGATCAGCGGGCGACGAGGCTGGATTGCGGCCCGCGCGGCGATCATGGCCAGCGCGCGCGGCAGCCGGGCGCACAAGCCGATGAGCTCGCTGACGGCTTCGGGTTCACCCGTCACGCGCTCCCGTCCGAGCCGGCGGGCCAGTAGCTCCCGGGCTTCTGCCTCGGTGAGCACGTCCAGCGTGAGCGGCTGGGCATCTTCCTCGGCCACCAGGCTGGTGAGCTGATTGCGGCTGGTCACCAGGGCCAGGCAGCCGGGCGTGCCCGGTAACAGCGGCCGCACCTGATCAGCGTCGCGCGCGTTGTCCAGCACAATCAGCATCCGCCTGCGGGCCAGCAGGCTGCGGTACAGCCCGGCCTGGGCCTGCAGGCTCAGCGGGATCCGCTGCAGCGGCACGTGGAACGCGTCGAAGAATCCGGCGATCGCCTCCGCCGGTGTCAGCGGCACGCCGGACGGATCGAAGCCGCGCAGGTTGACGTAGAGCTGCCCATCGGGAAACCGCTGCGCGATCTGGTGCGCCCAGTGCACGGCCAGCGCCGTCTTGCCGATCCCGGCCGCGCCCCCGATCACCGCCATCGCCACCGCTCCCCCGGCACCTGAGGTCTCCTCTAGTAACCCGGATAGTCTTGCCAGCGCCTCGGTCCGCCCCACGAAGTGCCGTACCGCGGCGGGCAGCTGCCGCGGCACCACCGGCTCCCGCGAACCACGGGAGTCCACCGGCTCCATCACGCCGGCGGCCGGCTGGACCTGGGCCCGGTGGCCCACGGCCGGGTCGCCGGTCAGCAGGCGCTGGTGCAGCAGTTGCAGGTCGGGCCCGGGGGCGGTGCCAAGCTCCGCGGCGATGGCGGCACGGGCCTGCCCGTAGACCGCCAGCGCCTCAGCCGGACTGCCTGATTCGCACAGCGCGCGGATCAGCAGGCCCCACAGACGCTCCCGCAACGGATGCTCGACGGCGAGCATGCGCAACTCGGCGACTACCCCGGCCTGACGGCCGCTGGCCAGGTCGGCCTCGATCCGCAGCTCAACCGCATCGAGGCGGAGTTCCTCCAGGCGGCAGGATTCCGCCGCCACCAACGGCCCGTCCGGCACATCGGCCAGGGCCGGGCCCCGCCACAGCGCCAGCGCCTCGGCCAGCAGCGCCTCCGTCTGCCTGACATCATGTCCGGCTATCGCCTGGCGCGCGTCAGCCAGCAGATCCTCGAACCGGCTCACGTCCAGATCGGCGCGGCCCAGCACGAGCTGGTAGCCCGGCGACCGGGTGACCAGGACCCGGCCATCCACATCGCCCATCAGCCGGCGCAGCCGCAGTGCGTAGCCGCTCACCAGCTTGCGCGCCCCGGCTGGCGCGTCATTGCTCCACAGATCATCGATCAGCGACTCGATCGATACCGCCTGGCCAGGACGGAGCAGTAATGCCGCGAGCAGCGCCCGCCACTTCGGCGCGCCAATACCGCTCCAGCCATTGTCAGTGCGGACCTCCAGCGACCCAAGAGCACGAAACAACATGATATAGCCCCCGGACACGGTCAAATGATCTCCAGCTCCTCCGAATACTGACGAAGCCACTCAACCACGGCTCAGACAGGAGTCAACCACCGGGGGCCAGCATGAGCACCAGTGTGGCCCTCCGGGGAGAGAGCCGCCAGAACGGCTCGATGCGCCTGACCGCAGGCTGCGCGAAGTCGCTCTTCCGCGTGTCACTAGATGGGAGCACAGCATGATGATGAGGCTCGCCCGCCAATTCCTCAAGAAGGGCCGCAGGACGCTAATCCTGGCCGCCCTGCCGGTCATCGCGACCGGCGCGATGCTGGCCGCGTCAGCAGTGCCGGCCGCGGCTTCGGCACTGCCGGTGCCTGCTACGCACGCGGCCCCCAACGCCCCGGCAGCCTCGGCGACGTGCGTATCGGGGTATTTCTGCTTCTGGGTCAACGCTGGCTACGTCGGTGCCCGAGGCCAGCTCGCGGGCAACAACTCGAATTGGACGGTGTTCGCCCAGTCGCAATGCAAGGGCGGAACGTGGAATGACTGCGCATCCGCCGGTTACAACGACGGCTCATCAGGAGATGGCGTCATCGTCTACCAGAATGCCGGCTTCGGGGGCGGTGCTTTCTGCTTCCCGCAGTTCTCGGTCGCCCCGAACTTCACCCAATACGAATTCAGCAACGGCGCCGGCCTCAATGATGCCGTCAGCAGCAACCAGTGGGTAGGCGCCAGCGTCTGCTAGCGGTAACGCATCTGAGCAGCATCGTCAGCTCACGACGGCGAAAGGCAGATCGCTGAACGCAAAGGCGCTCCGCACGGGACTGATGCTGGTCAGCCTGGTCGCGGTATTCGGCTGCGCACCGCAGCCGGTACCGCGGCCAGTGACGCTGGCCCCGCCTCGGCCGGCCGGCCACGCTGCCCCCTCCAGGCAGGCAGCGGCCGAAGCCGTCCTGACCACCACCGCTTCCGCATTGCGCCAGGAATGGTACCTATTTCGCGCGCAGCAGCAGCGGGTCGCCCAGTGCATGCACAGCCACGGCTTGCGGTATTTCGTCGCCAGCGCTGGTCCTGAACCCGCCGCGGGGACGACGACAGTCTGGGTGGCCGGCCGGGGGCGGAACGCCAGCTATGACGTGACCGTCGCGGCGTCGCGCGCGACGACCACGCGGCCGGAAGACCAGTACGTGACCCAACTGCCCACGGCCCAGCGCAGCCGGTACACCGGCGTGCTGGGCGGTTCTCCGGACTTGCTCGCCACGCTCCGGCTGCCCAGCGGGCTCGCCGTCAGGTACCAGACTGGCGGATGTGTCGGTGGCGCCCGCGCGGCGCTGTTCGGCAGCGTGCGCGCGGCGATGCAAGACGCGCTGATGCCGGAGGATGTTGACAACAAGTTCTACGCATCCCTGGCCGGCCAGCAGCCGTATCTTTCCGCCGTGCACGCCTGGCAGCGGTGCATGGCGGCAGCCGGATGGCACTTCATGACCCCTCAGGCCTCGATCGCGGCAATCCAGACTCTGGCCACGGCGAAGGGCACCAGCCCGGGTGAGCTGCGCGCCCGTGAGGCCGCGGTGGCGGGCGCGGATGTGGCCTGCGATGGGCGCGCTCATCTGCGGATGCGCACCACCGAGGCGCTGGCCGCGTTTGTCCGCACCCTGCCCGGCCCGGTCCTCAGTCAGCTGCGGAACGTGTACCTCACCCGCCAGCAGGCCGCCGCGGCGGCGCGGCGGGACCTTCCTCGCCGGCCCGGATGACTGGCCAGGCGTGGGCCAGTGGCTGCCCGGTTCGACGATGTAGGTGGAGAGCATCTGGCCCGTCCCGGGACCAAAGGTCCAGCGCGTTGTGCGGCGCGGCATGAGGAAAGCCCTCAGCCGGCCGGTCCCTGATCAGGTCAGGAAGCCGCGGAGCAGGGCGGCGGTGCCTTCCAGGTGCTCGGCGACCGCGCGCTGCGCCCGCGCGGTGTCCCCGGCGAGGATCGCGTCGACGATCGCCGTGTGCTGGGTGGCCGTGTGGTCGATGTTGCGCGGCAGCACCGGGATCGCGTTGAGCATGTCGTTGAGCCGCATCCGTGCGTCGGCGCAGGCCGCGGCGAGCAGGCTGGACCCGGACAGTTCCGCGATGGCCAGGTGGAACAGGGTGTCCATCCGCCGGTAATCATCGGGAGTCGCGCTGTTCACGCTGGCCAGCCGCCTGAGCAGGACATCGCGGCCGTCCCCCGGGCCAGCGGCGGCCAGCACCTGCGCCGCCCCGGTCTCCACCGCCATCCGGAAGGTCAGCGCGTCGGCGATCCGGCCGCCGTCCTCGCGGGCGATCCGCCGCAACTCGCCGCGGCTCGGTGCCGGCCGGGTGTAGGTGACGAATGTGCCGCCGAAGCGCCCGCGCCGGGATTCGACGTACCCCGCCTGCTGCAGGGCCTTGATTGCCTCACGCAACGTGATGCGGCTGATGCCGAGCAGCACAGCCAGGTCCCGTTCGGCCGGAAATCGCTCCCCTGGCCCCACGACCCCCAACTTGATGACGGTAAGTAGCCGCTCTACCGTCTCCTCGAAAGCGTTGCCCGCCCGGACCGGCCCCAGCACCGCGGTCAGCTCAAGCCCGGCAGTCACTGGTCCCTCCGAGGCCGCGCCGGAACGCGGGTGCCCCCGCGTCACCCGCGTGCCGCCGCCCGAGTTTTCCGCCCCCCGGCTCGGCCACCCACGGGTCTTGACATCACCCGCACTCTAACCCTCAATGGTCTGATAATAAACCATTCAAGCTCCGGCGGCCGACCAACGCCTGTTCAGCTTCCGGCCTCACCGCCCCGCGCCCACCAGCGGACCAGGCCGTCTTTCGGCCTGCCCCCCGCAGCAGGCACTCTTGACGTAAGGAGCAGTCCGTGTCGGTCAACGATCAAACGGCCGAGCTCGGCCAGGATGAGAAGCGCCTTCATGAGCTGGGCTACGCGCAGGAACTGCGCCGCCGCATGTCCGGTTTCTCCAACTTTGCCGTCTCGTTCACGATCATCTCGATTCTCTCCGGCTGCCTGACGCTGTACGGGTTCGGCATGAACACCGGCGGCCCGGCCCTCATCACCTGGGGCTGGCCGGTCGTCGGGATCATGACGCTGTTCGTCGGCCTGGCCATGGCCGAGGTCTGCTCCAGCTTCCCGACCGCGGGCGGCCTGTACTACTGGTCGGCCAAGCTCGCGCCGCCGAAGAACGCGGCCGCCTGGTCGTGGTTCACCGGCTGGTTCAACTTCCTCGGCCAGGTCGCGGTCACCGCTGGTATCGACTTCGGCGCGGCGTTCTTCATCAACGCCTTCGTTGACCTGCAGTGGAACTTCGCGGCCACGCCGTCGCACACCATCTTGATCTTCGGGCTGGTGCTGCTGCTGCATGGCATCCTGAACCAGTTCGGGGTCAGGCTGGTCGCCCTGCTGAACGACATCAGCGTCTGGTGGCACATCGTCGGCGTGCTGATCATCGTCGGCGTGCTCGCCATCAAGCCCGCCCACCACCAGTCCGCCAGCTTCGTGTTCACCCACTTCGTCAACAACACCGGCTGGCACAGCGCGTTCTACGTGGTCCTGCTGGGACTGCTGCTCGCCCAGTACACATTCACCGGGTATGACGCCTCGGCGCACATGACCGAGGAGACCCATGACGCCTCACGCAGCGGGCCCCGCGGCATCGTCATGTCGATCGTGGTCTCGCTGATCGCCGGGTGGGTGCTGCTCATCGGCGTCACCTTCGCCATCCAGCACTACACCGCCGAGGCCGGCTCGGCGACCGGCGTGCCACCCGCGCAGATCTTCATCGACGCGGCCGGGCTCACCGTCGGCAAGCTGCTGCTGCTCATCGCCATCGGCGCCCAGCTGTTCTGCGGCATGTCCTCAGTGACCGCGAACTCGCGCATGATCTACGCCTTCTCCCGGGACGGGGCGCTGCCGGCCTCCAGCTTCTGGCACCGGGTCAACCACCGGACCAGGACACCAACCAACGCGATCTGGCTGGCCGCCGCCTTCGCGTTCATCCTCGGCCTGCCCTACCTGTGGAACCCGACCGCCTACGCCGCCGTCACGTCCATCGCCGTCATCGGCCTGTACATCGCGTACGTGACGCCGACCTTCCTGCGGCTGCGCCAGGGCAGCGACTTCCAGCGCGGTCCCTGGCACCTCGGCCGGTGGAGCGCGCCCATCGGCATCATCGCGATCGTCTGGGTCATCTTCATCACCATCCTGTTCATGCTGCCGACGGTCAGCCCGATTACGCTGAAGACCTTCAACTACACGGTGTTCGCCGTGGTCGCGGTGCTCGGGTTCGCCGGCATCTGGTGGCTGGTCTCGGCGCGAAACTGGTTCACCGGGCCGCGGGTGCAGGGCACGGCCGAGGAACTCGCCGCGATCGAGCAGGATCTCGCCAGCTGATCAGGCATCATGCTCGCCGGACGGGGAAGGCTGAAGATCCATGGAGAAACAACGCGGCGGTGTCCCGCACAGCCGTCGGCGCGGCATGCTGACGCTGGAACAACTGCGCGTCGAGGTGAGTGAGGGCACCATCGACACGGTGGTGCTCGCCTTCACCGACATGCAAGGCCGGCTGCAGGGCAAGCGCCTCGCCGCGGACTACTTCCTCGACGATGTGGTCGGGCATGCCGTGGAGGGCTGCAACTACCTGCTCGCGGTGGACGTGGAGATGAACACCGTGGCTGGGTACGCCATGTCCTCCTGGGAGCGCGGGTACGGCGACTTTGTGCTCACTCCCGACATGGCGACCCTGCGCCGGATCCCGTGGTACGAGAACACCGCGCTGGTCCTCGCCGACCTGGGTTGGCACGACGGGGCGCCGGTGGTGGCCTCGCCCCGGCAGATCCTGCGGGAGCAGACTGGCCGGCTCGCCGAGCGCGGCTGGCAGGCCATGGTGGGCACCGAGCTCGAGTTCATCGTGTACTCGACGTCGTACGAGGATGCGCACGCGACGGGGTTCCGCGACCTCGTCCCGGTCAACCAGTACAACGTCGACTACTCGATCCTGGGCACGTCCCGGATCGAGCCGCTGCTCCGCAAGCTGACCAACGGGATGGCAGGCGCCGGGCTCCAGGTCGAGTCAGCCAAAGGCGAGTGCAACCTGGGCCAGCATGAGATCGCGTTCCGGTACGCCGAGGCCGTCACGACCTGCGACAACCACTCCATCTACAAGACCGGGGCCAAGGAGATCGCCGCGGCCGACGGCATGAGCATCACCTTCATGGCCAAGCCGAACGCCCGCGAGGGCAACTCCTGCCACATCCACATCTCGCTCCGCGGCGCCGGCGGCGAGCCCGTGATGGCCGGCGACGGGCCCTACGGCCTCTCGGCCCTGGGCGAGCACTTCATCGCCGGGCAGCTCGCCGCCCTGCCCGAGATCGCGCTCTGCTACGCGCCGAACGTCAACTCCTACAAGCGCTACACGCCGGGGAGCTTCGCGCCGACGGCGGCCCGCTGGGGGGTGGACAACCGGACCTGCGCGATGCGGCTGGTCGGGCATGGTCTCTCGCTCCGGATCGAGAACCGGGTTCCGGGCGGGGACGTGAACCCGTACCTGGCCGTCGCGGCCATGATCGCCGCCGGGCTGCACGGCATCGACCACGAGCTGCCGCTGGAGCCGGCCCTCGACGGCAACGCCTACGACGACACCGGCCCCCGGGTGCCGCACACGCTGCGCGACGCGGTTGAGTCGTGGCAGAAAAGTGAGCTCGCCCGGGAATCGTTCGGTAATGAGGTTGTGGAGCACTATGCCAACGGCGCGCGGGTGGAGCTGGCCGCCTTCGACGCCGCCGTCACCGACTGGGAGCTGCAGCGGGGCTTCGAGCGTCTCTGAGTACCGCCTCCGCGCGCAGCGTCGCCAACACAGGGAGCAGGCCCAGGCATGTCCACGTTCACCGTGCTGAACCCGGCCACCGAGGAAGCAGTCGCCGAGGTGCCGCAATTCTCGGCTGACCAGGCCGATGCGGCCATTGAGCGTGCGGTCGCCGCCCAGCCGGGCTGGAACGCGGTCTCCCCCGGCGACCGGGCGCTGCTGCTGCGGCGGTTCGCCGACATGGTGGACGCGCATGCCGACGAACTGGCCGACCTGGAAGTGGCCGGCTCCGGCCACCCGGTCGGGCAGGCCCGCTGGGAGGCCGGCAACGTCGCGAACGTGCTGCGCTACTACTCCGCGGCGCCGGAGCGCTTGTTCGGCCGGCAGATCCCGGTGCCCGGCGGCGTGAACGTCACCTTCGCCGAGCCCATCGGCGTGGTCGGGCTGATCGTGCCGTGGAACTTCCCCATGCCGATCCTCGGCTGGGGCCTGGGCCCGGCGCTGGCCGCGGGCAACCCGGTCGTGGCCAAGCCCGCGGAACGGACCCCGCTGACCGCGATCCGGATCGGCGAGCTGGCCCTGGCGGCGGGCCTCCCGGAGGGCGTGTTCCAGGTCGTGCCCGGCAAGGGCAGCGTGGTCGGCGAGCGACTGGTCCGCCACCCGGCGATCCGCAAGATCGTGTTCACCGGGTCCACCGAGGTCGGCCGGGAGATCATGGCCGGCTGCGCCCGCCAGGTGAAGCGGGTCACCCTGGAACTGGGCGGCAAGAGCGCGAACATCGTGTTCGCGGACGCCGACCTGGAACGGGCCGCTGCCGCCGCGCCCTACGCGGTGTTCGACAACGCCGGGCAGGACTGCTGCGCGCGGTCCCGGATCCTCGTCCAGGCGAGCGCCTTCGACCGCTTCATGGCCCTGCTCGAACCCGCGGTGCAGGCGGTCGCCGTGGGCGACCCGCGCGCCGCGGGCACCGAGATGGGGCCGCTGATCTCGGCCGAGCACCGGGCCCGGGTCGCGGCGTACGTGCCCGATTCCGCGCCGGTCGCGTTCCGTGGCTCCGCACCGGACGGGCCCGGATACTGGTTCCCGCCCACCGTGCTCGCCCCGGTCGGCGCGGATGACCCGGCGTTCACCGACGAGGTGTTCGGCCCGGTCGTCACCGTCGTGCCGTTCACAGATGAGGCCGAGGCGGTATCGATCGCCAACGACACGCCCTACGGGCTGTCCGGGTCAATCTGGACGCAGAACGTGGGCCGCGCGCTCCGGGTGTCCCGCGCCGTGCAGGCGGGCAACCTGTCGGTCAACTCGAACTCCTCGGTGCGCTACTGGACCCCGTTCGGCGGATTCAAGCAGTCCGGGCTCGGCCGGGAACTCGGGCCGGACGCGCTGGACGCGTTCACCGAGACCAAGAACGTCTTCATCGCTACTGACGATTAGCTAGCCGATTAACCAGCACCGAGGAGTGAGCACGCAGATGCAGCGCCTGCAGGACCGATGCGCCGTGGTCACCGGCGCGGCCAGCGGCATCGGGCTGGCGGCCGCACGGCGGCTGGCCGCCGAGGGTGCCAACGTGGTGGCCGTCGACCTGGACGAGGAGGGCGGCAAGGTCGCCGCGGACGAGATCGGCGGCTTGTTCGTTCGCGCCGATGTGACCTGCGAGGACGATGTCCGGCACATGTATGAGGTGGCGGTCGGCCGGTACGGGTCCGTCGACGTCGCGTTCAACAACGCCGGCATCTCGCCGCCGGACGACGACTCGATCCTATCCACCGGCCTGGACACCTGGCGGCGTGTCCAGGAGGTGAACCTGACCTCGGTCTACCTGTGCTGCAAGTATGCGATCCCGCAGATGCGCAAGCAGGGCAAGGGGTCGGTCATCAACACGGCGTCGTTCGTGGCCGTGCTGGGGGCGGCGACATCGCAGATCTCCTACACCGCGTCCAAGGGCGGCGTGCTCGCGATGAGCCGCGAGCTGGGCGTGCAGTTCGCCCGGGAAGGCATCCGGGTGAACGCGCTGTGCCCGGGCCCGGTGAACACGCCGCTGCTGCGGGAACTGTTCGCCGCCGACCCGGAGCGTGCCGCGCGGCGGCTGGTGCATGTCCCGATAGGCCGGTTCGCCGAGCCGGAGGAAATCGCGGCCGCGGTGGCGTTCCTGGCCAGCGATGACTCCTCGTTCATCACGGCATCCAGCTTCCTGGTGGACGGCGGGATCACCGGCGCCTACGTCACTCCGCTGTGAAGCCGGTCATCGGGCTCAGCACCTATGCCGAGCAGGCCCGCTGGGCCGCCTGGGACTCCCCCGCCGCGTTGCTGCCCTTCGCCTACGCCGAGCAGGTCACCGCGGCCGGCGGCGTCCCGGTGCTGCTGCCGCCGCTACCGGGGATCGGGGCGGCGGCCGGGCGGCTGGACGGTCTCGTGCTGACCGGCGGCGGGGACATCAGCCCGGCCGCCTACCACGCCGAGCCCCATCCCAGGACCGCGCGGGTCAGCGCGCAGCGCGACCGGGCGGAACTGGACCTGCTGGCGGCCGGCCTGGCCGGCGGCCTGCCAGTGCTCGGCATCTGCCGCGGGCTGCAGATCCTCAACGTGGCCCGCGGCGGCACCCTGCACCAGCACCTGCCGGACGTGCCCGGCCTGGACCACCTCGCCGCGCATACCCCGGCCCCGGGCAGCTACGGATCCCACCTGGTCCGGATCGCCCCGGCCAGCAAACTGGCCGGGATCCTCGGCCCGGCCGGCGGCGATGGGCACGGCACGCCGGAGCGCGCCGTGCCCACCTCCCATCACCAGGCGATTGACCGGCTCGGTGACGGGCTGACGGCCACCGCGTGGGCGGCGGACGGGGTGATCGAGGCGGTCGAACTCGCCGCGGTCACCCCCGGCCAGCATCCGTTCGTGCTGGCCGTGCAGTGGCATCCCGAGGTCGGCGATGACCCCAGCCTGTTCCAGGCGCTGGTCGCCGCGGCCTCGGGCCGGGACCAGGTCAGCCGCATGCCGTCCCGTTCAGCGTGAAGTGCGACGGTGCGGTGTTGTTGCTGGTGTAAGTCCCGGTGAAGCCGACGGTCACGGTGCCCCCGGCCGGGATGGCCGCGTCGTAGGAGGCGTTCGTCACCTGTACCGCCTCGCCGGACTGGGTGGAGATCCCGTTCCACAGGCTGCTGATCTTCTGATCTCCAGGGAAGGTCCAGGCCAGGGTCCAGCCGTTGACCGGGCTGCTGCTGGTGTTGTGGATGACCGCCTGGGCCTGGAATCCGCCGGGCCAGCTGCTGGCCAGCGAGTAGGCGACCGAGCAGGCCGCCGTCGGCGTAGCGCTGGGCGTCGGGGACGGTGACGGGCTTGGTGTCGGGGACGGGCTGGAAGCGGTCGGTGACGGCGACGGGCTCGGGGAGCCGGTGCCGGCGCCAGCGGTGACCGAGAAGGAGTTCGCGGCCAGGCCGGCGCCACCCTGCCACAGCTCGAAGCCGGCCTCGACATCGATGAGGTACCAGGACCGCTGGATGTAGCCCCGGCTGATCGCGTCCGCGACGAGCTGGTCGATGTCGAGGTTGCTGACCGAGGTGGTCCCGCTGGTCATGGTGTAGGAGATCGTGTTCCAGCCCTGGTTGCCGAACCAGACGTTGTAGGAGCGCCCGCCGACGCTGACATTGCTGGCGACTTGCGACCCGAACGGCTGCACGCTGCCGTTGTGGTTGAGCCAGATCATCAGCTCGGCGCCGTTGGGCTGGCCCGTCGTGGTCGGGGTCTGGTTGAACCAGATGTCATAGGCCACGTCGTAGACGTTGCCGCCGCCGGGCTGGGTTGTGTTCCAGCTTGATGTCACGGTCCCGGTGGACATGTTGCTGACCTGGATGGGCATGCCGCTGCCCGGGGTGCAGACACCCCAGTGGCAGCCCTTGTAGATGGACGGGTAGCCGCCGGGCGCCCCGCCGCTGTTGCTGATCGATGAATTCGCCACCGTGAAGTCGGCGTTGCCGTCGGTGCTGACGCACTCAGAGGCGGTGGAATTCCACTCATTGTTCTGGACAATGTACGAGCCACCAGCGACGGAACTGGTCTGTGAACTGCACAGCGTGGTCGTGGCCGCCTGGGAGCTGACGGCGGGAACGATCACAGCCACGATGCCGCCAACCCCCAGGAGCAGGGCGGCAGCGAGCGTTCGGGCATGCGTGGGCCAGGTCATGCGAGCCTCCTCAGACTTAGCAGTGCACCCCACGGTGCGGTGCTGACCAGCGCATGCCAACCGCGTCGCGCCGGGCGGCGGATCCGGGCAGTTCACCGCCCGGACGCGACCCTGTAAATTTCGCGGCGCCCGTGCGGCCCGCCGCACGGGCGCCACGGCGGCCGGTCACCGTCCGCAGCCGCAGGGGGCACGGTTAGCCAGCGGGGCCGAGCCTCTAGACTCGCGGTCGTGAGCGCTGCCCCTGCCGTCGAGATCAGTGGTCTCGTCAAGAGGTATGGGCGGATCACCGCGGTGGACGGCCTTTCACTACGGGCCGAGCGGGCCGCGGTTACCGCGGTACTGGGCCCGAACGGGGCCGGCAAGACCTCGACGATCGAGATCTGCGAAGGCTACCGGCGCCGCGACGCGGGCCTGGTCCGGGTGCTGGGGCTTGACCCCGTCGCGGACGCCAGGCAGCTGCGGCCCCGGGTGGGCGTGATGCTCCAGTCCGGAGGCCTGCCGCCGGCCGCCCGGCCGGGCGAGTACCTGCGCGTGATGGCCAGGTTCCATGCCCACCCCATCGAGCCGGCCTTGCTGCTGGAGCTGCTCGGGCTCAGCGGGTGCGCGCGCACCGCCGTCCGGCGGCTGTCCGGCGGCCAGCAGCAGCGTGTCTCACTGGCGGCCGCGGTGATTGGCCGCCCGGAACTTGTCTTCCTCGACGAGCCGACAGCCGGCCTTGACCCGCAGGCCCGCCACGCGACCTGGGACCTCATTGCCAGCCTGCGCACGGCCGGGGCCGCGGTCATCCTGACCACGCACTACATGGAAGAAGCGCAGCGGCTGGCCGACCGGGTCGCCATCGTCGACCGGGGGCGCATGGTGGCGGAGGGAACCCCGGCTGAGCTCACCGGCACGGCTGGCCAGCTGAGGTTCCGGGCCGAGCCTGGCCTGGACACCGACGGCCTGCTGGCGGCCCTGCCACCGGGCACCGCCGCTAAGGAGTCTCCGGCCGGGCACTACATCGTGGAGGCGCCGGACCGGGTGGATCCGCAGCTCGTGGCGGCGGTCACCGCCTGGTGTGCCGAGCGCGCCGTGCTCGCCCAGGACTTGCGCATCGAGAGCCGCACCCTGGAGGACGTGTTCCTCGAGCTGACCGGGCAGGAGCTGCGGTCGTGAGTGAGACGGTAGCCGCCGGCGGCAGCGGACCCGCCGACCGGAACAGCCCCTCCGGCCGGATCGGCTCGGCCAGCCGGAGCAGTGCCGCGGCGGGCGGACCGGCGATCGGCGAGTGGCCGGCCCCGGCCCCCGGCGCGGCCCCCCTGGTACGGATGATCATCGCGCAGGCGAGCCTGGAGCTGCGCACCCTGTTCCGCAACGGCGAGCAACTGCTGCTCACCCTGATCATCCCGGTCCTGCTGCTCATCGGCTTCAGCCTGGAGCCCTTGGTCAAGGTCGGCTCGGGGACCAGGGTGGATTTCCTGGTGCCCGGGGTCATCGCGCTGGGCGTGATGTCCACCGCCTTCACCAGCCAGGCGATCGCGACCGGCTTTGAGCGTCGCTATGGGGTGCTCAAGCGGCTTGGCGCCACGCCACTCGGCCGCGGCGGCCTGATCGCCGCCAAGACCCTCACTGTGATCAGTGTTGAGCTCGTGCAGACGGTCGTGATCCTCGGCGTCGGCCTGGCCCTCGGCTGGCGGCCAGCCGCCAGCCCGCCCGCGGCGGCCTGGGTGGTGCTGCTGCTTCTCGCGGGCACCGCCGCGTTCAGCGGGCTGGCCCTGCTGATGGCCGGGACCCTGCGGCCGGAAGCCACCCTCGCCGCGGCCAACCTGGTCTACCTGGTCCTCCTCGGCGTCGGCGGGGTAATTTTCCCGCTGGCCAGGTTCCCGGCCGGCGCCCGGCCGGCGCTCCGGCTGCTGCCATCCGGCGCGCTGTCGGACGGCCTGCATTCCGTGCTGCAGCACGCGGGCGGCCTGCCGCTCCGCGACCTGGCCGTGCTCGCCGTCTGGGCGGCGGTCGGGATCGGCCTGGCCGCTCGCCTGTTCCGCTGGGAGTAGCGGTCACGCCGCGGTGCGGGCTGTGACCCGGACCAGCCCGGCGGCCGCGCTCAGCGCGCTGCCGCCCCCTGCGCTGGTCCTCACCGCGATTGTCTCGGTCCAGCTGGGCGCGGGCCTGGCCGCCCGGCTGTTCACCCAGATCCCGCCTGCGGCAGTGACCGGGCTGCGGCTATGGACGGCCGCGGCCCTGCTCGCGCTGGCCGGCTGGCGGGGGCTGGCGAGGGCACTGTCCGGGCTCATCCGCCGGCGGGCGTGGCCAGACGTGGCGGTGGTCGTGGCGTTCGGGGTGACCCTCGCGGTCATGAACTTCTCGATCTACCAGGCGTTCGCCCGGATCCCGCTCGGCGTGGCCGTCACCATCGAATTCCTCGGGCCGCTCGCGGTCGCCGTCGCGGCGTCGCGGCGCCCGCTGGACCTGTTGTGGGTGACCCTGGCCGCGGCGGGCGTGCTGCTGCTGGCGCGCACCGGGAACACGGCAGGAACCGCCACCCGGCACAGCCCGGGCGCGGCGCTGGCCGGGATTGCGTTCGCCTTGGCCGCGGCCGCGGCCTGGGCCGCCTACATCCTGCTCAGCGCGGCGACAGGACGGCGTTTCGCCGGATCCTCCGGCCTGGTGATCGCCATGGTGATCGCCGGGGTGCTGGTGACACCCCCGGCCGTGCTCACCGGCGGCACCGCCCTGCTGCGCCCCGGCGTGCTAGCCATCGGCGTGGCGATCGGGTTGCTGTCGTCGATCATCCCCTACTCGCTGGAGCTGGAGGCGCTGCGCCGGATCCCGGCCCAGGTGTTCGGCATCTGGATGAGCCTGGAGCCCGCCGTGGCCGCGCTGATCGGGCTCGTCATGCTGAGCCAGGACCTGCTGGTGCGCGAGTGGATCGCCATCGGCTGCGTGATGGCCGCCTGCGCGGGAGCGGCCCGCGGCGGCGGTCCCGCCGACTCGGCACGGCCCACACCAGCGCAGTAGGGCACCGCAGGGTGCGAGCCAGCCGGGGCACTCCTACCATGGGTGCGTGCCCGCCAACCCCGCCCCGCGTGATGACAGCCCGGATGCGCCGCCGCGATCCCGGGTCCTCCCGGCCGCCTGGCGCTGGGCCGCCCCGGTCCTCGATCCCACCCCGGCCGCGATGCGGCGGATCGCGCTGGCCGGCGTCGCCGCGAACGCCGGGATCATCATGACGGGCGCCGCGGTGCGGCTCAGCAAGTCCGGCCTGGGCTGCCCGGACTGGCCGGACTGCACCAGCCGCAGCCTGGTCGCCGCGCACACCCGCGGGGATCCGATGATCCACACCTGGATCGAGTTCGGTAACCGGACGCTGACCGGCGTGATCATGGTGGTGGCCGTGGCGGTCCTGATCGCCGCCTGGCAGTTCCGGCCCAGCGGCCGCCGCCGCACGGACCTGGTCTGGCTGGCCGCCGCCCAGCCGCTCGGCGTGCTGGCGCAGGCTGTGCTCGGCGGCGTCGTCGTGCTCACGAACCTCAACCCCGGATGGGTCTCCGTGCATTTCCTGGTGTCGATCGCGGTCGTGGCCGCGGCCGTGGTGCTGCATGTCCGGTGCACCGAGGGAACCGGGCCCGCGAGGTCGCTGGTCCGTATTGACCAGCGGATCCTGGCCCGCGGGCTGGTCGCGCTGGTCGCGGCGATGCTCGCCGCGGGCACCGTGGTCACCGGGACCGGGCCGCTGGCCGGGGCTGGCCGCGTGCCGCGCTATCACCTGCCGCTGGAAGGCGTCACCCAGCTGCACGCGGACATCGGCTGGATGCTGGCCATGCTGGTCACCGTGCTGGCCATCAGCCTGCGGCTGACCGGCGCGCCGCGGCGGCTGACCCGGCTGGGCGGGCTGATGTTCGGCCTGGTTTTCGCGCAGGGCGCGGTCGGGTACTCGCAGTACTTCTCCGGCCTGCCGGCCGGCCTGGTCTGGGTGCACGTCTGTGACTCGGTGCTGATCTGGATCGTGGCGCTGCGGCTGATGTTCGCCACCCGCGACCGGGGACACCTCAGCCCTGGCGATGCCGGCCAAATCCAGACTGAGCCCGCGGCGCCCAGGGTGGCTGGGGCGGCTCGGGCTGGCGCCTGAAGAACGCGCCGCGCGCACTGGCCATCAGCCACAGCAGCGACTGGCGGCGCTCCTCGAACGCCTGCGGCGCGATCACCCCGCGCTCCTGCCGCAGGTGGACCAGGGCGAGTTCGGTCGCGGCGAGCTGGTAGTCCGCCATGGCCGCCGCCCCGGCCCGGCCACCGGTGGACCTGGCCCATTGCCGCGCGTCCCGGCGTTCGCGCAGGGTGCCCAGCATCTTCACGTCGGCCTCGGTCACCAGGCCGGTAGGCTCGTAGGCGGGCAGGAACCGCCGGATCAGCCTGACGATGCGGCGCCGGTCCGCGATGATCACCCCGATCAGGCCGGCGAGCACGCAGGCCAGCACCCCGTAGGCGATGGCCAGCCCGGTGAGCCCGAACGCGGTCAAAGCGTTCCACAGCCCGTGCAGGAGCATGGCCGCCAGCAGGCCCGTCACGATCGCCCACCGGCCGTTGCGGTGGGTCGCCGCGTAGGCGACGCCGATCCCGGTCATCGAGGTGAAGATCGGGTGCGCGAACGGGGACAGCACGCCGCGCAGCACGAAAGTGATGCCGAGCAGTTTCACCCCGCCCACCTCGGGGCGGACCAGTGCATCGATGTAGTACCCGAGGTTCTCGGTCATCGCGAAGCCCAGGCCCACCATCGTGGCGTAGATGATCCCGTCGGTGGGCCCGTCAAGTTCCTGGCGGCGCCGCCACAGGAACACGATGAGCACCAGGCCCTTCAGCGATTCCTCCACCACAGGCGCACCGAAGGTGGCGGAAATGTACTGCCCGGTGGTCTTGCCGAGATCCGGCTGCGTGATGAAGAGCAGGCCGGCCGTGTTGATCACCGCAGCGACCAGGGCGGCGATCCCGGCTCCCCACGCGAACGCGAACACCAGGTTGATCCGGGGCTCAGGTTCCAGCCGGTCGGCCAGCAGCACCAGGGCCACCAGCAGCGGCACCGGGAGCAAGGCGAAGGGCAGCGCGATGAAGAACGGCGCCACACTGTGACCTGCGGCATCCACGCTCTGCAGCGCGTCAGCGCCCAGCACCACCATCCCGCACGCGATCGCCACTACGATGCCCGCGACGAGCCCCCGGTGCGTCCGGCCCGGGGCCCGGCCGTCGATGATCCCCCTCGGGTCGAAATCGGGCATCGGCGTGACCATGGCACGGAGCGTACTCGCCCCCGCCGCCAGCGTCGCGGAGGACAATCCCCGGTGAACACCGCATGCCGGCCGGGCCGGGCCATCGGGGGGCGTCGGGGGTATAGAGCACACTGGAGATAGGGTCGTTGCAGCAATTTAAGTGCTCGGCGCCGCGGGGTTGGCGCGGGCGTGGAGAGGAGCCCTGATCCCACGGTGAGCAGCCAACCTGACACCACGCTTGACTGGACGGCGACCGACGCGCGGGTTGTCGATCTTATCCGGGTCCTGGCCATGGACGCGGTACAGGAGGCCGGGTCAGGCCATCCGGGAACCGCGATGAGCCTGGCCCCTGCCGCCTACCTGCTCTTCCAGCGCATCATGCGGCATGATCCGGCCGATCCCGGCTGGCAGGGCCGGGACCGTTTCATCCTGTCCTGCGGTCATTCCAGCCTGACCCTCTATATCCAGCTATACCTGTCCGGCTACGGGCTGACCCTCGATGACCTGCGGGCCTACCGGAAGTGGGGCAGCCACACCCCCGGCCACCCAGAGCACTGGCTTACCCCGGGCGTGGAGACCACGACCGGCCCGCTCGGCCAGGGCCTGTCGAACGCGGTGGGCATGGCCATGGCGGCCCGCCGGGAACGCGGCCTGCTCGACCCCGGCGCGGCGCCGCGGACCAGCCCGTTCGATCATCACATCTACGTGTTCGCGTCCGATGGCGACATCGAGGAGGGCATCAGCCACGAGGCATCCTCGCTCGCCGCGCACCAAAAGCTGGACAACCTCGTGCTGCTCTACGACGACAACAGCATCTCGATCGAAGACGACACGAACATCGCCAAATCGGAGGACGTCTGCGCCAGGTACGAGGCCTACGGCTGGCACGTGCAGCGGGTCGATTGGCGGCATCCCGGGGGTTACCGGGAGGACGTCGGAGCGCTGGATCAGGCGCTGGCCACGGCCCGGGAGCACACCGGGCAGCCGTCGCTCATCGCGCTGCGGACAATCATCGCCTGGCCCGCCCCGCACGCGCAGAACACCGGAGAGGCGCACGGCGCGGCGCTGGGCGAGGCGGAGGTCGCCGCCACCAAGGAGGTCCTCGGCTTCGATCCCGCCGTGTCCTTCCCCACCGAGGACGCAGCGGTGGCGCATGCGCGCAAGGTCATGGACCGCGGCAAGCGGCTGCGGGCGGAATGGGACGAGTCCTTCGCCGCCTGGGCCGGCGCCCATCCCGAGCGAGCGGCGCTGCTGGAGCGGCTGCGGGCCAGGCGGCTGCCGGATGGCTGGGCTGACAGCCTGCCGGCCTTCCCGGCCGACCCCAAGGGAATGGCCACCAGAAAAGCCTCCGGCGAGATACTTAACGCTCTGGCGCCAGTACTCCCGGAACTGTGGGGTGGCTCGGCCGACCTGGCCGGGAGCAACAACACCACGATGAAGGGCGAGCCGTCGTTCATCCCGCCCGAGCACCAGACCCGGATGTTCCCCGGCAATGAATTCGGCCGCACGCTGCACTTCGGGATCCGGGAACATGCCATGGGCGGCATTCTCAACGGGATCGCGTTGCACGGGCTGACCAGGCCATATGGCGGCACTTTCCTGGTCTTCAGCGACTACATGCGCCCGTCCGTCCGGCTGGCCGCGCTGATGGGCGCGCCGGTGACGTACGTCTGGACGCATGACTCCATCGGCCTGGGCGAGGACGGGCCCACCCACCAGCCGGTCGAGCACCTGTGGGCGCTGCGTGCCATCCCGGGCCTGGACGTGGTGCGCCCCGCCGACGCGAACGAGACCACGGTGGCCTGGCGGACGATCCTTGAGCACACCGACCGGCCCGCCGGCCTGTGCCTGAGCAGGCAGAACCTGCCCGTGGTGGACCGATCGCCGGACAGCCCGGCGGGCCTGGCCAGCGCGGAAGGCGCGGCCCGGGGAGGCTATGTCCTCGCCGAGGGCGCGGGCGGGAAACCTGAAGTGATCATCATCGGCACGGGCAGCGAAGTGCAGATCGCGCTGGCGGCCAGGACCGCCCTCCAGCAGGACGGGATTGCCACCCGGGTGGTTTCCATGCCGTGCGTGGAATGGTTTGCCGCCCAGGATGCGTCTTACCAGGAGGAGGTACTGCCACCGGCCATCCGCGCACGGGTCAGCGTCGAGGCTGGCATCGCGATGGGCTGGCGCGAGTTCGTGGGAGATGCGGGCGAGAGCGTGAGCCTGGAGCACTTCGGCGCATCTGCCGCGGGTCCCACGCTGTATAAGGAGTTCGGGCTCACCGCCGACCGGGTGGCGGCCGCCGCCCGGTCAAGCCTGGCCCGGCTGAGCGCCGCACAGGACTAAGCAAGGAGCGATGAGTCATGACCGCCCAGCCCCACAGCAAGCCTTCCCAGCAGGACGATATTCTCAGCCAGCTTACCGCCGCAGGCGTGGCGATCTGGCTGGACGACATCAGCCGTGACCGGCTGACCAGCGGAAACCTCGCGGACCTGGTCCGGGACAGGCACGTGACCGGGGTGACCTCCAACCCGACGATCTTCGCGCATGCCGTGAGTCAAGGGCATGCCTACGATGAGCAGCTCGCGGACCTGGCCGTGCGTGGCGTGCAGATCGACGAAGCCGCGCGGGCGATCACGACCTACGACATCCGGTGGGGCTGTGACGTGCTGCGCCCGGCCTACGACGCAAGCGACGGCGTCGACGGGCGGGTGTCCATCGAGGTCGACCCGCGGATCGCCAAGGACACCGCGAAGACCATCGCGGAGGCCCGGGCCCTGTGGTGGCAGGTTGACCGGCCGAACCTGTTCATCAAGATCCCGGCGACCCTGGAGGGCCTGCCCGCGATCACCCAGTGCCTGTCCGAGGGGATCAGCGTGAACGTGACGCTGATCTTCTCGCTGGAGCGGTACGGCCAGGTCATCGACGCCTTCATGGCCGGCCTGGAGCGGGCGGCCGTCGCTGGGCACGACCTCTCGGCCATCGGGTCCGTGGCGTCCTTCTTCGTCAGCCGGGTGGACACCGAGGTGGACGGCAGGCTGGACAAGATCGGCACGCCAGCGGCGGCCGCGCTGCGCGGCAAGGCCGCCATCGCCAACGCCCGGCTGGCCTACGAGCTGTACGAGCAGCGGATCGCCAGCCCCCGGTGGGCGGCCCTGGAGCAGGCGGGTGCCACGCCGCAGCGCCCGCTGTGGGCTTCTACCAGCACCAAGGACCCGGCCTACGAGGACACCATGTACGTGGTGGAACTGGTCGCCCCCAACACGGTGAACACGATGCCCGAGGCGACCCTGCACGCCACCGCCGACCACGGGCGGCTGCGCGGCGACACGGTGCGAGGTACCTATGACGCGGCCCGGCAGGTCTTCGCCGACCTGGCCGAGCTCGGCATCTCCTACGACGACGTGGTCGAGGTGCTCGAAGCTGAGGGCGTCGAAAAGTTCGCGACGTCCTGGCATCAGTTCCTGGAGACCATCGTGGGCAACATGGCAGCGGTGAGCAAACCATGAGCACCGGCCCGCCGGGCCGACCCTGGCAGCATTCCCGGGCGCCCTCGGTGACCGTGCAGACCCGCAGCACGGCGGTGATCGAGGCGACCACGCAGGCGGCGGCCAAGCTCGCCGGGGACGGGGTTCCCGGCGCGCTGGCCGCCGGGGAGGCCACGCTGTGGGGCCCGGCGGCGCAGGCCGAGGCGACGACCAGGCTCGGCTGGCTGCAGGCACCCCGGTTCTCCCGTGAGCTGCTGCCGGAGATCGACGAGCTGGCCCAGCGCGGCCGGGCCGAAGGCCTCGATCACGTGGTGCTGGCCGGCATGGGTGGCTCGTCGCTCGCCGCGGAGGTGATCACGAAGACGGCCGGGGTGCCGCTCACCGTGCTGGACACCACCGACCCGCACCAGGTCGCCCGGGCGCTCGGCGACCGGCTCGACCGGACGCTGGTCGTGCTGTCCAGCAAGAGCGGCTCGACCGTGGAGACCGACAGCCACCGCCGCATCTACGAGCAGGCGTTCGGCGCCCGCGGAATCGCCGGGGACAGCCTGCGGCGGCGGTTCATCGTGGTGACCGATCCGGGGTCGCCGCTGGAGGAGTCAGCCCGCGAATCCGGCTATCACGTCGTGCAGGCCGATCCCTACGTGGGCGGCCGGTACAGCGCGCTGACCGCGTTCGGCCTGGTGCCGGGCGGGCTGGCGGGCGCGGACGTGAGCCGCCTGCTGGACGAGGCGGAGGACGCGCTCGGCGACCTGTCCGGCCCGGACGGGAACCCGGGCCTCACTCTGGGGGCGGCGCTCGGCGGTTACGCACTGGCCGGGCACGACAAGGCGGTACTGGCCGCCGCCGGCTCAAGGATCAGCGGATTCGGGGACTGGGCGGAGCAGCTCATCGCCGAGTCCACCGGCAAGGAAGGCCGCGGCATCCTGCCGGTCGTGGTGGGCAGCGAGGATTCGCCGGGATTTTCCCCCGGCCCCGACATCCACCTGGTCGGCCTGGGCACGCCGAGGCGGCCGGCCGACACCGTGGTGGACGGGCCGCTCGGCGCGCAGTTCCTGATCTGGGAGTACGCCGTGGCGGTGGCCGGCCGGCTGCTCGGCATCAACCCGTTCGACCAGCCGAACGTCGCGGAGTCCAAGCAGAACACCGCGGCGCTGCTGGCGGAGGCGGGCAGCGGCCCGCTGCCGACCGGCCAGCCCGCGTTCGTGCACGGCGCGGTCGAGGTCCACGCCGAGCCCGAGCTGCTGCGTGACGCCACCGACCTGCCCGGGGTGTTCGACGCGCTGCTCTGGTCACCGCCGCCGGGCGGCTACCTGTCGATCATGGCCTACCTGGACCGGTTCGGCGACGCGGCGGCGGCCCGGCTGAGGGACGCGCTGGCCTCCCGGACCACGCACCCGGTCACCTTTGGCTGGGGACCCCGGTTCCTGCACTCGACCGGCCAGTATCATAAAGGCGGCCCGCAAAACGGCGTGTTCCTGCAGATCACCGGCGCTGTGCAGCGCGACGTTGACGTGCCGGGCCAACCCTTCACCCTAGGTCGCCTGCAGCTTGCCCAGGCCCTCGGCGACCTGGGCGCACTTCGCGAGCGCGGCAGGCCGACTGTCCGCCTGCACCTGCACGACCGCACCAGCGGCATCGCCCAGTTGCTCGCGGCCGCGGGCACCAGCGCCACAGGAGCATATGCATGACCGTTAACCCGCTGCGGGATCCCCGGGACCGGCGGATCCCCCGCGTTGCCGGCCCCTGCGTGCTGGTCATGTTCGGGGTGACCGGTGACCTCGCACGCAAGAAACTGATGCCCGCCATCTACGACCTCGCGAACCGCGGCCTGCTGCCGCCGGGGTTCTCACTGGTCGGCTTCGCCCGCCGGGACTGGGCGGACGAGGACTTCGCCCAGGTCACCTACGAAGCGGTGAAGGAGCACGCGCGGACCCCGTTCCGGGACACGGTGTGGAATCAGCTGTCCGAGGGGGTCAGGTTCGTGCCGGGTGAGTTCTCCGACGACGCGGCCTTCGACCGGCTGGCGCAGACCGTGCGGACGCTGGACGCCGAACGCGGGACCGGTGGCAACTATGCCTTCTACCTGTCCGTCCCGCCCAAATTCTTCCAGGTGGTAGTCGAGAAGCTGCAGCGCTCCGGGCTGTCGGCGCCGGACGAGGCCGCCCCGGGGCGGCCTCGTTCTTGGCGGCGGGTGGTGATCGAGAAGCCGTTCGGTCACGACCTGCCCAGCGCGCAGCAACTCAACGCGCGCCTCAACGAGGTGTTCGGGCAGCACTCCGTGTTCCGGATCGATCATTACCTC
This sequence comes from uncultured Streptosporangiaceae bacterium, assembly GCA_964412845.1. Taxonomy (GTDB): domain Bacteria; phylum Actinomycetota; class Actinomycetes; order Streptosporangiales; family Streptosporangiaceae; genus JAWWPY01. Next base: position 28,038 of record CAYPQM010000011.1, on the reverse strand, counting down.
GGCAAGGAGACGGTGCAGAACATCCTGGCGCTGCGTTTCGCCAACGCCCTCTACGAGCCGATCTGGAACCGAGGGTATGTCGATCATGTGCAGATCACGATGGCCGAGGACATCGGCATCGGCGGACGGGCCGGCTACTACGACGGGATCGGCGCCGCGCGGGACGTGATCCAGAACCACCTGATGCAGTTGCTGGCCCTCACCACGATGGAGGAGCCCGTGTCGTTCGACGCGGACTCGCTGCGCGCGGAGAAGGAGAAGGTGCTCTCGGCGGTCAGGCCGCCCGAGGATCTCGCGGGCGGGACGGCGCGCGGCCAGTACGCCGCGGGCTGGCAGGGTGGCGTCGAGGTGCCCGCGTTCCTGGAGGAGGACGGCATCCCGGCGGACTCGCGGACCGAGACGTACGCCGCGGTCAAGCTCAGCGTGGAGACCAGGCGCTGGGCTGGCGTCCCGTTCTACCTGCGCACCGGCAAGCGGCTGCCGCGGCGCATGACGGAGATCGCAATGATGTTCCAGCGTGCTCCGCACCTGCCGTTCGCCGCCACGGACACCGAGGAACTGGGCCAGAACGCCTTGGTCATCCGGGTGCAGCCGGATGAGGGGGTGACCGTCAGGTTCGGCTCCAAGGTGCCGGGCTCGGCGATGGAGGTCAGGGACGTGAACATGGACTTCGCCTATGGCGAGTCGTTCACCGAGTCCAGCCCCGAGGCCTACGAGCGGCTGCTGCTCGATGTCCTCATCGGCGACCCGCCCCTGTTCCCGCAGCACAAAGAGGTCGAGCTGTCCTGGACTGTCCTTGACCCGATCGAGGAGTTCTGGGCCGAGCACACCAAGCCGGAACAGTATCCGGCCGGGACGCCGGGGCCGCCCTCCGCGGATGCGCTGATGGCCAGGGACGGGCGGGCGTGGCGCAGGCTGTGAACACGCAGTGGGCCCGTGCGGCAGGTCCTGGGCGACGTGCCGCCGACGAGGACTCCGCTTCCAGATCACGGGCATCGACGAGACGAGGCCATCGATGATGATTGACCTGGCCCAGACCAGCACCGGCCAGATCCACGACTCGCTGCGGCAGGCTCGGCAGCGGCTCGGCGGCCCGGCCAGCGGGATGGTGCTGACCCTGGTCATCGTGACCGACGAGACCGCGCAGTATGACGCGGTACGGGCGGCGAGCGAGGCGGCCCGCGAGCATCCGTGCCGCGTCCTCGCAGTGATCATCCGGCGGCCCGACTCGGCCTCCCGGCTGGACGCCGAGATCCGGGTCGGCGAGACCGGCCCGGGCGAGACCGTGCTGCTGAGGATGTACGGGCCGCTCGGCCAGCATGCGGATTCCGTGGTGATCCCGCTGCTCATGCCGGACACGCCGGTGGTGACCTGGTGGCCGGGGCTCCCCCCGGCCACGCCCGCCGCCGACCCGCTGGGCGCGCTGGCGCAGCGCCGGATCACCGACGCCGCTTCGGCCAGCGCACCCCGGCAATGCCTGGAGACCCTCGCGGCTGGCTACCGGCCCGGGGACACCGACCTCAGCTGGACCAGGGCGACATCCTGGCGGTCGCTGCTGGCGGCCACCCTGGACCAGCCGCATGGCGCGATCAGCGGTGGCGCGGTGGCCGCGGAACAGGGCAACCCGAGCGCGGACCTGATCGCCTCGTGGCTGTCCACCCGGCTCGGTGTGCCGTTCGGCACCGAGGCCTCAGCCGGCCCGGGGATCACCAGCGTCACCTTCAGCACGGCTGACGGCGACATCTCGCTGACCCGGCCGGACGGCAGGGTGGCCCTGCTGCGGCGGCCCGACCAGCCGGAACGGCACGTGTCCCTGCACCGCAGGGACACGGCCGAGCTGCTGTCGGAGGAACTGCGCCGGCTTGACCCTGATGATGTCTACGCCGAGACCATCGCGCCCCTCGCCGCCATGGGCAGCGGTAGCCGCTGATGAGCCCTCCCGAAGTACTCGTGCATCACGACGCGAGCCTGCTGGCCAAGGCGGCGGCGGCCCGCCTGGTCACCAGGCTGGTGGATGCCCAGGCGGCGACGGCAACCGCCTCGCTGGTGCTCACCGGCGGCGGCATCGGCACGGCCATCTTGACGGAGCTGGCCGCAGCGCCGGCCCTGGGCGCCGTGGACTGGAAGCACCTGGACATCTGGTGGGGCGACGAGCGGTTCCTGCCGTCCGGCCACGCGGAGCGCAACGAAGCGGGCGCGCAGCAGGCCCTGCTGCGGCATGTGGATACCGACCCGCGCCGGGTGCACCGGATGCCGGGCACGGACGGGCCGGATGGTGACGACCCGGAAGCGGCCGCGGCCAGGTACGCGGCGCAGTTGCGCGCCGCCACCCGGCCTGAGGACCACGGTCCCGTGCCCACGTTCGATGTCCTGCTGCTCGGCATCGGCCCCGACGCGCACGTGGCGTCGCTCTTCCCCGGCCTGCCGGCGCTGTACGAGGAGCGGCCGGTGGTCGCGGTCCGCGGCGCGCCCAAACCGCCGCCCACCCGGCTGTCGCTCACCCTCCCGGCGATCCAGTGTGCCCGCGATGTCTGGGTGCTCGCCGCCGGCCAGGAGAAGGCCCGGGCGGTCCGGCTCGCGCTGTCGGGCTCCGGCCCGGTCCAGGTCCCGGCGGCAGGTGCGCGGGGCCGGCAACGCACGCTGTTCCTGCTCGACAAGGCCGCGGCGAGCCAGCTGCCGCCTCAGCTCAGCCGGATCGCCTCGCCCTGAGGCTCAGCCGCCGTCCGCTCCGCCGGTACCGCTGAGTCCCCGGCGGTACCCACTGGTGCCACGGGCCCGTCGCGGCGCCCGGGCACGGCCGCCAGCCCGGCGGCGAGGCAGCTGAACGGCAGCACCGGCAGCAGGTAGCGGTAACTGAAGCCAGCCAGCGCGATCGGGGAGATCAGCAGCACCACGGCGAAGACCCAGGGCAGCAGGCCGTCACCGCCGAGCCGGCGCCAGAACCGGATGAGCCCGCCGAGCCCGATCGCCAGGATGGCGCCGAACAAGGGTCCCCAGGTGTAGAACACCCGCTGGTAGCCGGCCATCAGGATGGCCACCGGCTTGATCACGCGGCTCGGGCTGGCGTGGCCGTAGGCGCGGACGTCGCCGATCGCGGTTCCGCCGGGGATCCACGACCGGTGCGCGGGCAGCATCTGCGGCCTGGGATGGAAAAAGGCGTAGTACGCGGAGCCCGGGCTGGGGTAAGGCAGGCGCCGCCAGTCCACCGCCATCCCCGCGTCCTTCACGATGGTTTTCAGGTAGGCCCCCGGCTGGGCCAGGATGGCGTGCACCGCGAAGTCACGCAGCAGATGATTGCCGCGCACGCTGACCGGGCCGCCCGGCATCTGGCGCACCTGCGGGGCCGACCAGATGATCGACCCCGGGGCCTGCCGCTTGGCCAGCGGGGTGCTCAGGCAGAATTGCCGCTCATCCGCCGGTGGCTTGATCTGGGCGCACTGGGCGAACGATGACACCCGGCCCCACAGGTAGATCCCCTCGGACCGGGTGAGCGCGAAATCGCCGGTCACGGAGTGAAACCACAGGGCGTACCCGGCCACCGGGGCGGCGCAGCTCACCGCCAGGGCGAGGACAGGCCGCCAGCCCACCCGGCGGACCACCAGGTAAGCGAGGAGCAGCAGCGGCAGCGGCAGGCCTTCCGAGCGCACCGTGATCGCGTACCCGGTGAGCAGTCCCGCGATCAGGCAGACCGGCCAGGACGGGCGCGGCCGCCAGAGCAGCAGCGCCACGCTGATCACGAGCAGGAACGTGAACAGGGTGTCGGCCATCATCATGTGCTCGACTTCGATCTCGTTGCCGTCGAGCAGGACCGGCGCGGCCGCGAGCGCCGCCCAATGCCGCGGCACGCGAGAGCGCCGCAGCAGCGCGTACACGAGGACCCCGAGGGCCAGGGCCATCAGGTGCTGCAGCACGGCGATCAGGATCAGGCTGTGGAACGGCTCCAGCGCGCGCAGGAAGAACGAGTAGCCGACCGTCTTACTCAGGTCGGGCATGGGCCGCAGCGCCGCGCCCAGGTAGAGAAACGAGTCGCCGACAAACCAGAGCATCCCGGGGTAGCCAAGCACGGCGACGAGCCGGAGAAAGGCCCCGGCCCCGAGCGCCAGCGTGAACAGCCAGTTGACCCGGGCCAGGCCGGCCAGCCGGGGCAACGAGGCCAGCGGGGCGAACCCGGCCAGCCTCCCCCGGGCCTGGGTCACCGGCCGGGCGAGCGCGGACATGATGTCTGCCATCAGGGCTGCCGGCCCGGCACGGGCACGGTGATCTCGGCGAAGGGCGCCGGCGGCGGGACCGTGGACGGCGGGGCGACCAAATCCAGGGCCACCGCAGGTGCTTCAGCGGAGGAGGCAGGCTGGCCTGCCCACTGCTCCAGTTGCGCGACGAAAGCACGGGCGGCGACCGGCCAGCCCAGGGACTCGGCCGCGCCGCGATGGCCGCGCGCCCCCTGCCCGGCCCGGAGCGCGGGCTCAGCGGCCAGCCGGAGGACAGCGTCGGCCGCCACGCGCGCGTCGCCGAAGGGCACCACCGTGCCGCAGTCATACTGCTCGACCAGCCTGGCCGCGACCGGGAGCGGACTCGTGATCACCGGGACACCATGCGCCATGTACTCCGCGACCTTCGTCGGCAGGGAATGCCGGAAATTCGGCTCGTCGTGCAGCAGCGAAAGCCCCGCCAGGGCTCCGTCGGACATCAGCACCGCCTTGTCGTTAGGCATAAATCCGTGCCAGTGGACCAGGCCGGCCTGCTGCGCGCGGGTCAGTTCGGCGCGGGCCTGCGCATCGGCCGGGCCGATCAGCTCGACCGCGATGCCGCGGGGCCGGAGCAGCCGGCCGACCTCGATCATCTCGGCTGTCCCCCGGTCCGATGACAGATGGCCGATGTAGACCACGCGGTCGCCCCGCCCCGGGGGGGCCAGGCCATCGGGCACGTAGGTGGTGTTCGGCACCACCGGATGCGGGCGGCGGAACCGGCCCGCGTACCCGTGCTCGGCGAGGATCAGGTGGATGCGGCGCTCGGCGATCCGCTCGGCCGCGCGCACGGCGGCGGCCACCGCCGGCCGGAGCGCGCCGGGCAGCCACGCCTTGGTGCTGAGCGCGGCGGCAGTGTCCTCGTGCACGTCCCACACGGTCGGCGGCCGCCGGCCCGCCAGGGGCAGCACGAGCAGCAGCTCCGGGTCGTGCACGAGGAGCAGGTCCGCGCCCGGGCCGAGCCGGGCCAGTTCGCGGCGGGCGGCGCGGAGCGCGCCGACCCGGCGGCGGCCCACCGCGCGGGGCACCTCGGCCACGGTCAGCCCGGCCATCGGCGGCACGCGGCCGGCCTGCAGCGGCGCGATGTAGCTGACCTCATGCCCGGCGTCCAGCAGGGCCCGGATCTGCCGATGCAGGATCCGCGCATCCTGCGGGTGGTGAACGATGGTGCAGACGACCACGCGCACGGCAGCCTCACAGCACCTCTGCGCGCGGGCTCACGATCCGGCCACGGGTGTCCAGGATGAGCCGGGCGTCCCGGGCCACCTTGTCCAGGTCGCTGGCCTGATGGTCCTGGAGCACGATCACCAGGTCGGTCCCGGCCAGTTCCGCGTCGTCCAGATCCGCCACCCGGCGGACGGCCTCCCCGTCGACCGGCCACTCCGGCACGAACGGGTCGTGGTAGGCCAGGATCGCCCCCCGGGCGCGAAGCTTGCGCGCGATCGGCCTGGCCGGTGACTCACGCTGGTCCGCGATGTCGGCTTTGTAGGTCACGCCGATCAGCAGTATCCGGGCGCCGTTCATCGGCTTGGTGTTGCGATTGAGCAAGTCGGCGGCCCGGTCCACCACGTAGGACGGCATCCGCCCGTTGATCTCCTGGGCCAGTTCGACGAACCGGAACGGGTAGCCGAGCGTGCGGACCTTGTAGGAGAGGTAGTTCGGGTCGATCGGGATGCAGTGCCCGCCGACGCCGGGGCCAGGGTAGAACGGCTCGAAACCGAAGGGCTTGGTCGCCGCGCACCTGATCGCGTCCCGCAGGTCCACGCCGAGTTCGTGGCAGAAGATCGCCATCTCGTTGACCAGGGCGATATTCACGTGCCGGTAGGTGTTCTCCAGCAGCTTGGCCATCTCCGCCTCGCGGGCGGACGCGGCCTGGACCACCTGGTCACAGAGCTTGCCGTAGAACCGGACGGCGGCCGCGGCGCACGCTGGCGTCTGGCCGCCGACCACTTTGGGCGTGTTGCGGATCCCGAAGTCCTTGTTGCCCGGGTCGATCCGCTCCGGTGAGAAGGCCAGCCAGAAGTCCACCCCGGCGGTGAGGCCGGACGCGGCCTCCAGCGCGGGGCGGATCACCTCGTCGGTGGTGCCGGGATAGGTGGTGGACTCCAGCACCACCAGCATCCCCGGCCGCAGCAGCCGGCCCACCATGTCAGTGGCCGCCCGGACAGCGGTGAGGTCGGGACCACTCGCGGCCGACAATGGTGTCGGCACGCAGATCACCACCGTTTCCGGGGTGCCGACCGCCGTCTCGTCACTGGTCGCGCGGAACCCGGCGGCCAGCATCGCCGCGACGGCGGCCGGCCCGATGTCGTCCACATGCGATCCGCCGCCGTTGATCGTGTCCACGATGGCCTGGTTCACGTCGTAGCCGACAACCGCGAGCCCGGCGGACGCGGCTTCCTGCGCCAGCGGCAGGCCGACGTAACCAAGTCCGATGACCAGCAAGTCAGGGTGCATTCCGACCGTTCTCCCCGTCGAGGACCGCCTTCTCAGCTGACCCCAAGAGATTCGTAGGCCAGGCGGTACCGCTCCGCGTTACGCGCCCAGGTCCGGTCCTCGGCCACCCATTCACGGGCCTTTGCGCCGAGTTCATGGCGAACATTTGGACTGTAGAGGAGCATTTCTAGGCAATCCGCGAGCGCTACCGGATTTTCGGGCAGAGTTAACGTCCCAGTCGATCCCTGTTTGATGACTTCCCGCAGCGCCCGGACATCGCTGGCCACCACGCACAGCCCGCTGGCCATCGCCTCGACCGGCTTCAGCGGGGTGACCAGCTGGCAGACCCGGTCAGCGGTGCGCGGAATCACGAAGACGTCGAGGACCGCGTGGTAGCGGCGGACATCCCGGATCGGCACCCGCCCGGTGAACACAGCGTGGCCGGCCAGGCCGAGCTGGCCCGCCAGGCGCTCAAGATTGGCCCGTTCCGGGCCGTCGCCCACGATGAGCGGCCGGACCGGCAGCCCGCGGCGGTGCAGCAGGGCCGCGGCTTCCAGGAAGGTAGCCACCCCCTCGTAGCTGAACAGGCTGGATACCAGCCCGGCGACCGGCTCCTCCGGCCCGATGCCGAGCGCGGCCCGCAGCCCGGCGCCGTCCGGCAGCGGGTCAAGGAACTCACTGGACACCGCGTTCGGCACCACCAGGACACGGTCGGCCGGGATGCCCCGGCTGATGATCTCCTCCCGCATCGCCTCGCCCAGGGTCACCACGAGATCGGCGCCGCGCATGCAGTGGGTCTCCAGATCCCGGCTGAGCTGGTACATGTCGCTGCGCGACAGGTCACCGTGGTGCCGCGACTGCCACGAGTCCTCCAGGAAACCGCGCACCTCGTAGACCACCGGCAGTCCATAGGTCTCGCCCAAGGCCAGGGCCAGCTGGCCGTTCACATGGTTGGTCGCGGCGTGCAGCACCGCGGGGCGGAGCCGCTCCACCAGCCCGGCGGCCATCTCCAGGCCCGCGGCCAGGGCCGCATCGGCGTGCCGCGGAACCTGCCACGGCAGCAGCCGGTGATAGGTCACCCCGTCCAGGTCGACCGTCCGCCGGGCGTCCAGATGCCCCTGCGCCACCGGGAAGCCGCATCCGGTCATCACATGCGGGTCCATCCCGGCGCCCCGCTGCGCCACGGCGATCTGATGGGTGCGGACCGTGTACCCGGCGTTCGTGGTGGGCAGGGCGTTCGTGACAATGTGCAGCACCCGGCCGGGGACCGGGATCTGGCGGCGGCCGGCCGCCGCAGGAGGGGGCCAGCCGCCGCCGCGCGCCCGCACTTCGGCGCCGAGCACGCCACGGCGCACCCTGGCCCGGCGGCCCCGGGCCCCGTCCAGGGCCGCTGCCGCATCCGACAGCCGTCCTTCGCGCCAGGCCAGCCGCGCGGTGAGGACCGGCCGGGCCCGGTCGCGCAGGCCGAGCCCGGCGAGCGCGGGCGCCGCCGATTCGGGCCGGTCCACGGCCAGCGCGAAACGGGCGAGGCGTCGCGGTGAGGACGCCAGCGCGCGCAGCGCGCCATCGACGTCCCCCGCGCCCCACAGCGTGACGGCCCGGCCGTAGCGTCCAGCCAGCCGGACGAGCTGGCGGGAACGGCCGGGCAGCACCCGCCAGGCCAGGACCAGCGCCCGCACCGGATCATCGGCCAGCTGCCGCCAGGCTACTGACATGGTCAGCGTGACCAGGCGCACGGACAGGCCCCGCCCGGCCGGATACCCCCAGCGCCCCGGGTCGTGGCGGCGTCCAGGGGCTCGGATGCGGTGCGCGATGATCACGGACGCGGATCGTAGCCATCCCGGGTGAACAGATGGCAGACCGCATGGAAACAGACAGAACTACCCGTAGGCCTCAGCGCGGGCCTAGGGCAGAGTACGTGCCGGGAGCAGGGCACTGGCCAGGACGCTGGCAGCCGCCCGGAAGGAACATGATGCACACGCACACCCCACAGCCACGGCCTCATGTGGCCGCCGAACGGCCCCGTGGTGTTGACCCGATGTCGGCCCGGGGCCAGCGGATCGGCCGCACGATGCCTGGCTGGCTGGCTGGCCATGGCTGCTAGCACCGCGGACCCGGCGGCGGAACTCGCGGCCGGGCCGCCGCCGGAACTCACGGCCCGGCCGCTGGCGGATCTCGCGGCGGCGCACCTCGACAGCGTGACGTTGATCGTCGACATGACTGACCCGGCCGTCGGCCTGGACTGCCGCCTGGACCTGGGCTCCACCGGGCCCGACGGCATCAGCTACCGCCGCGTCGAGCCCGCGGCCTGGCTGTCCGCGACATCGGCTGATGCTCCCGGGCTGGGCGGCGTGCCGCGGGCCGGGAACGCAGCGGAGGGATCAGGGTTCGGCCCCGGCACGCTCGCGGTGATCTCGGCCGGGCCGGATCCGGCCTGGCCGGTGCCGGCCCTCGGCCAGCTTCTCGGTCACCTGCCGGCCGGCGGGCGCGCTCTGCTGCTGCTCGGCTTTCCGCCCGCACGGCTGCCCTGCCACCAGGTGCTCGGTGTGCTGGCCGACTGCGATTGCCTGATCCTTCAGGTGGCAGCCCTGGATGAGGCGGACTTGGTCAGCGCCATCGTGGTCACCCGGGTGGCCGAGGCAGCGGCGGCCGAGCCCGCGGCGCCTGGCCGCGGCCTGGCGCTGCGGAATATGAACGAGTACGCGCTCAGCAGCTTCGTGGCCGGCGGCTTGCAGGCTCGCCTCGCTGACCTGGAACGGGCCGGAGCCGCTGAGATCCCGGATTCCGGTGCCCTGGCGGACGAGGAGGTCCCAGCCGCCCAGGCCGGGGCCGCGCAAGAGCGGGACCGGCTGGCCCGCGCCTTGCGCGGCACGCAGCGCGAGCTGGTCGGCGTGTACGAGAAGCTGATGACGCTGGAGCGGTCGACCTCACTGGAAGTGGGCCGGGCCATCGTGGGGTCAGCGCGGCGCCCGTGGCGGGAGGGCGTGCGACTGCCGTACGACATGTACAAGCTCTGGCGGGACCGCCGCGGTAGCGCTGGGGCCCGCCGGGCTGCTCGCCCGGATGAGGCTGGCAGCGCGCTGACCCTGCTGCAGAACCGCGGCGGCCCTGGGCTGGGCGACCGCTGGCTGGCGGCGTACACCACGCCCGGCCAGCCCGCCGCCGACGGCCTGGCCGGTACAGGCAGGCCGGTGATCACTGGTGTGCTGACCGCGCTGAGTTGCGCGACGCTCGAACCTGACGCCGTCGTGCACGCGCTACTCCCGCACGACGCTGACTTCGTCCTCGAAGGCACCGGCGCGGACCTGGTGCTCATCGAGACCGCCGCCATGCTCCCCGGCGCCAGCTGGGCCTACGCCGCAGACCCGGCCGCGACGGACCGCGGCAGGCGGCTGGTGGCCCTGGTCGGCCTGGCCCGCTCCCTGGGCAAGCCCGTAGTCCTGCTGCGCAACACGCCCTGGCAGCCGATGGTGGGCCTGGACTGGCTGACCGCGATCTGCGACGCCGTCGTGGACGGCGACCTCGGGGTCCAGCTCGCCAGGTTCAACCCCATCGGCCTGGACTCGGGCCGTCCCTGTGACCCGGTCTACGCGGCCCGCCGTGATCCGCGCGAGCCCCCCGCCACCCGGCGGATCCTCGATGAGCTGACCGGCCGCGCCGGCCAGGTCACCGTCGCCGGTGACATCCGCTGGCGGCTGGCACCAGCCCGGTACCGGGGGCATGGCCTGTTCGTCGCCGCGAATGACGCCCAGGCCCGCGAGCAGCTGGCCGCGGGGGCCCGGGTGGTCGGGCCGGTGGGCCATCCCATGGCGGCGGCCGACTGCGTCGCGGCACCGGACGCCGCGCGGGCCGCGGTGGAAATCGAAGCCAGCCGCGAGGCAGGTGCCCGGGGCCCAGCAGAGGTCCGGCCGGTGCTCAGGGACCTGTTCGAGCAGCACGCCACGCCAGTCAGGCTGGCCGGGCTGGCCCGGCTGGTTGGCCTGCCCGAGGACACTGCGGCGTCCCGGCAGGTAGCTGTCCTGGCCGAACTGCCCGACGCCTCGGATGCGCAACGCCTCAGCCATGAGCTGATGCGGCAGCGGCTCCGGCCGGCCGAGGTCATCGTCTCGCTCGCCCACCGGGCATCGGCGGCTGATGGCCCGGCGGCTGACCGCGCGGCGGCTCAGCGGCACGCGGCGGCGAAGGCGCTGCGCGGGCTGGCTGACTGCGGGGTCGTGGTCCGGGTGACGGCCGGGACAGGCGTGCCCGCGGCGGCGGCGGCGGCCCGCTCGCCCTGGGTGGCGCCCTGGGACCCGGATCGGGAGCACCCAGACCATTACCTGCTTGACCTGGTCTGCGCGCTGGAATGCTCACGGGCGGACGCGGTCGGCCACGCGCCCGGGGACGATTACGTGTTCACCAGCGCGGTCGAGCCGGCCCTGGCCCGGCGCAGCCTGCTGCTGCCCGGCGCCCCGCCGACCGACACCTGGGGACGCCAGGGCCTGAGCATGCTGTCCATATCTCCTTGACCTGCTAACTCCTGGCTGCTGTCTCCTCAATGCCATCTCCCCTGACTGGAGGTCTTGCGATGGCCGGAACGCGGGTTAGCGGACCGCTCCCCCACCAGCCACCTGCCCGGCAACTCAGCGCGCTGGTGTACGGCGACATCGACCTGAACCTGATCGACGGGTCGGCGGTCTGGGTGCAGTCGACCGTGCAGGCTCTGGTCCGGGCCGGCTGCACGGTGACCCTGGTCCTGAAGGCGCCCGTGCGCACCGACCGGCTGATCGCCCCCCTGCTCGCGGAGCCCGGTGTGACCGTGCGCAGCCCGCATGCCGAGCACCTGGTCAGCGGCCTGGGCACGGCCAGCCTCAGCGCGGCCCGGGCGGCGGATCTGCTGGCCGAACTCGACCAGGAGCACCGGCATGATCTCGTCGTGCTGCGCGGCTGGCGGCTGGTGACCAAGGTCGTGGCGGAGGGCGCCTTCGCCGGCCGGCTCTGGACCTACCTGACCGACATCCCCCAGTCGGTCGCGGAGATGACCGAGGACAAGGCGGCCGCACTGGCCGGGATCGCGGCGGCGTCCCGGTACCTGCTCTGCCAGACCGAGGAGCTGCGGTCGTTCCTGGAGGGCACCGTCCCGGCCACATGTGGCAAGAGCGTGCTGATGCCGCCGGTCGTGCCCCCCGCCGCCGGCTGGCCGGAACGTCCCGAGCGCACCGGCCGTGACATGCTCCGCCTCGTCTACACCGGCAAGTTCGCGCCGCGCTGGAACACCTACGAGATGACCCAGCTGCCGGAACTTCTCGCCGCGCGGGGTGTGCCTGCCCAGGTGCACATGGTCGGGGACAAGATCCACAGCGATCCCGCCGACCCGGGATATGCCCGCCGGATGCGGGCCGCACTCGGCACCCCCCGGCCTGCGTCCAGCCAGTCAGTTTCCGGCCAGTCAGCTCCGGGCCTGCCTGCTTCCGGCGGCCCTGATGCGGAGCAGTCCGCGCCCGGTGGCGGCGGCGTGATCTGGCACGGCGGCCAGTCACGGCGCGACGCGATGCGACTCGCCGCATCCTGCGATATCGGGCTGAGCTGGCGGGACGCGAGCCTCGACGCGAGCCTGGAGCTGTCCACGAAGGTGCTGGAATTCGGCGTCCTCGGACTGCCGGTGATCCTCAACCGGACCCCGATGCACGAGGCGCTGCTCGGCGCGGACTATCCCCTGTTTGCCCGGGACCTGCCTGAGGTGGCCGACGTGGCCGCGGCGGCGGCCAGTGATCCGGCCGTAGCGCAGCTCGCGGCCGCCCGGACCGCCGCGGCCGCGCAGTCGTTCACCCTGGACCGCGCGGCGGCCCGGCTGCGCGGATACCTGGACCGGGCCTTCCCGCTTCCCCCGGACCGCCCGGCCGTGGCCGACTCCGCCGCCGCGCCACTGCGCGTCGTGGTGGCCGGCCACGACCTGAAGTTCTTCGGTCCCATCCTGGAATACCTCAGCGACCTGCCCGGCCTGGAAGTCCGGGTGGACCACTGGGTCGCGCTCGGCAGGCACTCGGCCGAGGCGAGCGCCGCCCTGGCCCAGTGGGCGGACGTGGTGATCTGCGAATGGTGCGGGCCGAACGCGATCTGGTACAGCCGGCACAAGCGGAAGGATTCCCGGCTGATCGTGCACCTGCACCGGTTCGAGCTGTCCGCGGGCTACGCCCACCTGGTCAACATCAAGGCGATCGATCAGGTGGTGTGCGTGAGCCGGCACTACGCCCGGCTGTGCCGCGAGCGCGTCGGCTGGCCCGCCGACAAGGTCGTCACGATCCCTAACTACCTGGATGTCGGGCAGCTCGACCGGCCCAAGCTGGACGGCGCCCGGCATCACCTCGGCCTCGTCGGCATCGTGCCGTCCCGCAAGCGCCTCGATCTCGCCCTTGACGTGCTGGAGGACCTGCGCCGCGAGGATGACGGGTACCAGCTGTTCGTCAAGTCGTCGATGCCCTGGGACTACTGGTGGGTGTGGCGGAAGCCGGACGAGCGTGCGCACTACACCACGGCGCTGCGCCGGATCCAGCGATCTCCGCTGCTGCGCGGGGCCGTCGTGTTCGATGAGGCCGGCCCGGACGTGGCCGCCTGGCTGCGCCGGGTCGGCTTCGTGCTGTCCACCAGCGACGACGAGAGCTTCCATGTCGCGCCCGCGGAGGGGATGGCGTCGCGGGCCGTGCCCGTCCTGCGGCACTGGCCAGGTGCGGAGACCATCTATGACACGCGGTGGATCCACAAAACCCCGGCCGACATGGCCAGGGCCATCGCGGGCATGGGCGAGGACGAATGGCAGCGGGCCGGGGAGGTGGCGCACCGGCAGGTCGCGGACGCGTTCGCGCTCGACCACGTCCGGCTGAGCTGGCTGGACCTGCTCACCGCAGACCTGCCCGCAGCCGTCCCCGATCCCATCTATGAGCTGCTCGGCGCGCCCTGATCAGTTGCGGCTGGTGCCGCGCCCGCTGATCAGCCGCGCCCGTACCGCACTTCCGCCCGCCAGAAGTAGACAATGCCGACGGCCAGCGTGACGATGGCCCAGCCGATCGCCGACTCCCAGATGTGTGTCTCGGACAGCGGCGCATGGCAGTAGGCCTGCAGGACGTTGGCTTTGCACTTGGCGTAGTTGTACGGCCTGGCCCCAGGTTGGGCCACTCGCTGTGAGGCGAGCAGGGCCTGCCGGGTCAGCGTGATGTAGGTGGCGGCCGGATTGCCGGCCAGGATGGTTTTGGCCCACGTCGGGATGGCCACCGGCAGGGTGGCGATGCTGTACATGACACCGCAGAAGTAGCGCCAGGTGCGCAGCAGGAACGGCACGAGCTGGCTCACGTCGCGGACCTGTGCGCCCATCCTGGCCAGGATCAGGGCCGCGCCCAGATTGAACATGGTCTGCAGCAGCAGCACCGGGATCAGCATCAGCCAGTACCAGGTGACCGGTTCTCCGGTGCCGAGCACGATGGCGAACAGGACGACCAGGGAGAGCAGCATCTGCTGGAGTTCGACCACGCCGTAGGCCAGCGGCAGGCATGCCCTCGGGAAGTACATCGCCCGGATCAGCGAGACGTTGTTGGCCATCACCTTGGATCCGGCCAGGATGGAACGCTCGGTGAAGGAGAAGACGAAGATCCCGGTGACCAGGAACGCCGGGTAGTTGGGCACCCCGCGCCGGGCGTCGAAGATCACCCCGAAGATGAGGTAATAGACGCCGGCGTTGAGCAGCGGCGTGAGCACCTGCCAGACCTGGCCGAGTCGCGCTTCGGTGTACATCGCGATGTTGCGCGCGGTGGCGTAGGCGGCGATGAAGTAACGCCGCTGCCAGAGCAGGCCTATGTAGGCGGGCAGCGACGGCCGGGCGGCGGTTGACCGCAGCCCGTACCGGGCGGCGAGGGCGGCCAGCGGCTCATCCGGCAGGATCAGGTCGTCGAGCCCGTCCTCCAGCCCGTCCCGCTGAGATTGCTCCAGCATGGCGGTGGTCTCCGGGCCCAGGCTGCCTGGACCAGAAAGTCGCCGGAGGTCATCCATAGAGAGCCACGCCCGTTCCCGTCGCTGATGAGCGGGCACGTGACGTCAGCTCGCGCGTTACGCACGGACCCTCAGGCAGCCTAAGAGGACCAGGCGCGCGAGCTTTGAGCGTTAAAAAGCTATTTCACGGCCGTTCACGGAAATTTCCGCCGCCGTCCGCTCCGCCGCCGCCAGTCCCGGGCAGCCGGGCCGTCCGCCCTGGTTACCTGGACCGGCGGACGTCAGGTGGCCGGGACTCCCGCTGCGCCGGGCGGCGCCTGACCGTGCAGCGCAACAGCAGGAGCAAGGCGATGAGCACCGGGACCACCGAGTCCGGCATGCGGGCGGACAGCGCGATCATCATCCACAGGGCGGCGAGGGGCAGCAACGGCACAATCCGGAACATCGGCCCGGCCGGCCTCGGGGCCGGCCGGGGCGCCGGGTCGCTCCGCGCCACGCTGGGCCGGGGCAGGTCGACACCCAGCCTGGCGTCCTGCGGCAGGTCTTGGGTCAGCTCACGCAGCGCACCCCACGTCCGGCCGGTCAGCGCGGCCGTGGTCCGCTCGTGGAACTCCTCCAGCGTCAGGCGTCCTACGGTGTAGGCGTCACGCAGGATCGCGACGACGCTCTCCCGGTCGGAGTCCGAGGCACGGATGGCGCTGTGGGTCGTCATGATCTGGACCTCCCCGAGGCCTGCACCCTTCTTGGCAGAATACCCCGCGCCGGAAGGACGGCGCTGGGCTCATTCGGCCCGTCATCCGTGGTGTGGATCGCCCCGTTATGGTTAGATCGCGCAGTGTCCCCGGTCCCGCGGCGCCTCAATCATTACCGTGATCATCTGATCGTCTGCGGAGACGACGCGCTGGCCTTCCGCATCGTCGAGGAGCTCACCGCCCGCTATGGGGAACGGGTGACGGTGATCCTGCCCTCGCGGGAGCGCGGCCAGGCCCCGCTCATCGCGCGGCTCCCGGGGGTCCGGGTGATCGAGCGTGCCGAACTCGACAGCGCCGCGTTCGCGGATGCACAGGTCCAGTCAGCCCGGGCACTGGCGCTGCTGAGCCAGGATGATCTCGGGAACTTTCACGCCGCCCTGCGAGCCCAGGAGCTCAACGCGGACCTGCGGCTGGTGGTGGCGATCTTCAATACGGGCCTCGGCGAGCGGATGCGCGGATTCTTCCACGACTGCGCCGTGCTCTCCGGGTCCGCGATGGCCGCTCCCTCGTTCGTCGCCGCCGCGCTTGGCGAGCCCACACCCAGCCACGTCAGGCTGGCCGGGCGGACTCTGTACGTGACCCGGCCCGGGGCGACCGATGCCGCGCATCTTGTCTGCGGGCTGGCCATGATGGAGGACGACGTCTCGCCCCGGCTGCTGCCGCCGGACGAGCAGACCGCCGCCCTCGTGCTGGCCGTAGCCGATGGCGCACCGCGCAACCCGCTGGTCCGGCAGCGCCGCCGCCCGCTACGGGCGTGCCTGCGGATCCTGCAAATGCTCTTCTGGCACCGGTTCGGAATGGTCTTCCTGGCCCTGTTCTCCGTTCTGGTCTGCGGGTTCGTCCTGCTCGCCACGGCCGCCGGGTTCGCTCCGTCCGACGCCCTGTACCTGACCTTTCTAGACGCGGCCGGAGCGGCGGTCAGTGACCCGGCGCTGAGCACGCCGGAGAAGATCGCCCAGTTCCTGCTCACCTTCGACGGGTTGGCCTTCCTCCCGGTGGTGACCGCTGCCGTGGTCGGGGCCCGGCTGACCGGCTCGGTGCGCGGCACGGAGCGCCCCGTCAGCGGCCATGTCATCGTGGCTGGGCTCGGCAACGTCGGCACCCGGATCGTCGGCCAGTTGCACGACCTCGGGGTGGATGTGGTCTGCGTCGACAAGAACGAGGACGCGGCCGGAGTGCGCCTGGCCCGCCGTCTTGGCCTGCGGGTGGTCATCGGCGAGACGCACCGTGAGGAAACCCTGCGGGCGGCCGGCATCAGCACGAGCCAGGCGCTGGTCTCGGTGACCGACAGCGACATCGTAAATCTGGAGACCGGCCTGCACGCCCGGGCGCTGGCCGCCGACTTGCGCCTGGTGCTGCGCCTCGCGGACGAGGACCTGGCGGAGCGCGTGCAGCAGACGGTCGGCAACACGATCTCGCGCAGCGTCCCCTACCTCGCCGCGCCCGCATTCGCCGCCGCCATGCTCGAGCACCAGGTGCTGCGGACGATCCCGGTCGGCCGGCACGTCCTGCTCATCGCGGATGTCGAGGTGGGTAGCGGATCGGAGCTGGCCGGGCGGCCGGTCCAGGACGTGCACCAGACCGGCGAACTGCGGGTGATCGCACTGCGCCGCAAAGGCGCCGATGGCGTGGACTGGGCGCCGCGGCGGGACTACGCGATATCACCGCAAGATCGCCTCTACGTCCTCGCGACGCGGGCAGGCCTGAGCCACGTGCTGGCGCTCAGCCAGGCTCCGGCAGGCTGAGAAAGGTCGGCAGCAGGTCGACCGGGGGCACAGCTGGGAAACGCAAAACCTGGGCCTCCCCCCGGCGTGCGTCCAGCGTTACGCTCAGGGCAGATCTTCCATTTGGTTCTTTTGAGCCATCTGCGAAGACGGAAGAAGGTCGGCTAATGGCCTGTTCTGTACTATTTGTCGGCCCTGCCCCGCGGTCGCCTGCCGCGGCCCAGGCGACCGGCAGGCCCCGCATCTGTGCAGTCGCGGCCATGGCGTCCTTCGTTCAATCCGCGCGCACGCCCAGCCGCCACGGCGGCACGCCGACGGCCGGGCGGTGCACTGCCTCATCAGGAGGAATCACTTGAGCGTCAACGACGACCGAACTGTCGCGGGGATAGCCGATCCAGCGCCCCTCGGGCTGGCCGCTTTCGCGCTGACCACGTTCTTGCTGTCCGCTGCCAACGCAAAGTGGATGGACAGCGCCACGGGAGACGCATGGCTGGGCTATGCGTTCGCCTACGGCGGCTTCGGCCAGTTGCTCGCCGGGATGTGGGAGTTCAAGAACCGCAATGTCTTCGGCGCCACCGCGTTCTCTACGTATGGCGGCTTCTGGATCGGCCTCGGGCTGTGGGCTCTGCTGGTGGCTCCGCATGCTACCTCGGCCTCGGCCGCTGGCCATGACATCGGCTGGATCCTGCTCGCGTTCGCGATCTTCAACACCTACATGCTCATCTGGAGCACGCAGATCAACGTGGCCGTCTTCGTGGTCTTCCTGACCCTGGAGATAACTGAGATCGTCCTGTTCATCGGGAACCTCGGAGGCAATGCCAACATCGTTAAGGTCGGCGGCTACATCGGCGTCATCACCGCCCTGGCGGCCTGGTACGCCTCCGCGGCCGGCGTCGCCAACGGAATGGGCGGCAGGCTGAGGGCGCCCGTCGGCAAGCCCATCCTCGGCCCGCGAGCCTGACTCTCGGGTACACCCAGCGAAGTTGCGTGATCCCGGAGGCTGACTGAGCCTCCGGGATCACGCATGTGCGGACCGTGGAAGGATCGCGCCCATGGATCTGCAGGAAAAACGGCAGCATGACCTGGCGCGCCAGATGGCCATGGTGAAGGCGCACAGCCGGCCGTGGCGGTCCATCATCGCGGCCGTCCTCGCGGTCCTGGCCGGGCTCCTCGCCGCCACCGTGAACAGCGACTTCACCGGGTGGACGGAGCCCAGGCACTACCCGTCCAAGATCATCACAGCCGTGGCCGCGGCCGGGTTCTGCCTGTTCGCTGTCCTGGCCACCGTGGGACTGGCCGGGAAGGCCAGGGATGTGCTCGGGTCCGCGATCGGATCGGCGCACGCCGCCATCGTCCGTTATGCCATCCTGCTGACCGGGGGCGTGGCCACGCCGGTCTTCACGCTCGAACTGCTGAAGATCTCGGTCGGCCAGCTCATCCTGGGCGGCGCGGTGACCGGAATCCTGATCGGGATCGCCGGGCAGCAAGCGCTCGCCAACGTTTTCGCCGGCATCGTCCTGCTGCTGTCCCGCCCGTTCGGCGTCGGGGACTCGATCCAGCTGAGGTCGGGCGCGCTCGCCGGCCAGATTGTGGGCACGGTGACCGAGATCGGCATTACCTATCTGCGGCTCGAAACCCAGGATGGCCCGCTCCATCTGCCCAATTCCCAGGTCCTCGCCGCCGCGGTGGGGCCCGCCGCGGCGAGGCCGCCCGAGGCTGATAGAGATGATCCGCCCGGCAGCATCAAGTACCCGGACGGCAGCCAGCCGCCCGGGTCGTCATGAGGCCGACAGTCAGCGGTGCTTGGCCTCATATTTGGTCACCACATCGGCCGGGATACGACCGCGATCGCTGACCGGGATACCGGCCTGCTTCGCCCATGTCCGTATCGCGGCGCTGTGCTGACGATGCGCCGTGGTCCGCCGCTTGGTGCGGCCCGGGCGCGCCGATGCCTTACGCGCGTACTCTGCGTATCGCTGCACAACCTCGTCGAGCTTTTGGCTGTGCTTCGCGCACAGGTCGATCTCATAGTCGCGCCCGTCCAGGCCGAACCTACGTGTCCGATGCTGGCCGGCCTGAATCGATTTCTCGTCGTAGTCACAGGCAAATGTGACGGAAACCTTCTGTGCCACTTCTGGCCCCCCTTCCCCTGTGGCAAATATATCCCCCCTGGGGCGAGTCAACCGTAACGACACCCAGGCAATGTCTTCCTGGCGACTTCCGCGCAGCCACCATTGGCGGCGGGACAGCGGCCAGATGCGAGTGAGCCTACGGCATGGCCGTAGCTGAATCGAACCAGTTCAGGGTGCGGGCGTGACGGGCTAAGGGTCAATGCCGTCCGGGATAGCGCCCACGCTCGCGCGACCGCCGATTGCCCGGTGGCCGGCCATAAGGGAAGGATTCCGGGGACGGATCCTCGCTATAGCCGCCGAGTGGTCCCGCATCGGTATCATCCCACTCGCGGCTGGGGTCCGCATAGCCCCCGGGCGGCGGAGGCGGCTCCATGTCGCGCTCAGCCGGCTCGCCTGGATAATCCCCGATGCCTGACTCATGCGAATAGTCACGGAATGGTGGCTCTCCGGGGTATCCGGGATGCAATGGCTCCGCCGGGTAGCCTGATGAGTCATCGTTGTAATCGTCGGCGACGCCGTCGCGGTAATCACCGGCGGGGCCGGCCTGGTAGGTCCCGGCCGCGTCGCGGTAGCCGCGCAGGGGCGGCTCTCCCGGATAGTCCGCCGGGTCGGCACGGTAGCCCGCCGACGCTCCCCGGTAGTCGCCGGTCAGCGGATCGTCGCGGTAGCCCGTGCCGGGCACACTGCGGTAGTCGCCGGTGGCCGGCTCATCGGCGTAGCCGCCGCTCGGGTAGTCACCGCTCGGGTAATCACCAGTCAGCGGATCGTCGCGGTAGCCCGCGCTGGGCACACCCCGGTAGTCCCCGCCCGGCGGCCCGTCACGGTAGCCGCGCGGCGGTGGCTCGCCTGGGTAGCCGGCCGCTTCGTTGTGGTACCCCGACTCGTCGCCATAGCCCGCGGGGTCCTCATGGAAGCCGGTGTGCTCCTCGTAGCCGGCGGGCTCGCCGTCATAGCCGGCGGGCTCGCCTGGGTAGCCGGCATCCGCCCGGGCCGCCGCGGCACGCGGGTCGGTGCCGGGCAGCGGCCGCATGGCCACGGTCGAGGGCCCGGGATCGGGCCCGTCTCCCGGGCCCGGCAGAGGGCCGGGGCCGAGATCACGGCCGTAGGGCGGCTCGGCGGCACCCTGCCCTCGCACGTCTCGGCGAGCGCGCGGGCCCTGCGGACCCCGGCGCAGCGCATCGACCATCCGGGTCAGGTCATCGATGGGCAGCCGGAACGTACCCGTGCAGGTGCCGCCCTGCCAGATGCTGAAGACCGCGACACCCGTATCGGCGTACCAGCTCAGCCGCATACTGCGCGAGTCACCCCGCACATCGAAGAACACCTCACCGAGCCTGGGCAAAGGAGCGGCGTCCGACGCAGACATGCTGCCCATGGTGACGCTGAACTATCGGATTTGTCCAATTATTGATCACTGCTTGCACCGCAGCCAAACAGATCGGGCCGCTGGCCCCGGTGCCCGCGGCCAGCCTGCCCCGCCCGGCCGGGCGGGCCGAAACCCGCCAGCCGGCGGCGCCATCCGGCGATCGTGAAAAAAGACAGGATCCAGGCAAGCCGGATTCCTGATCCTGCCTGCGGAACCGGCCCGCAGGATGGCATCATTGATCATCGGTCCGCTGGACTGGGCTGGCTTCGCCCGGACGGTCGCCGAGCATCGAGTCGCTGTCCATCCGGCAAGGTTGCGCACTGCACTGTCCCGCCGTGTGCACCATCCGTGATGAGTACGGGCGGCTGGAGACTGCTCGGACGCACGGGAACACGCTGACGATGCGACGCGTTGCATCTTACGCGGGGCAAAAAAGGCCGCATTGCGCAAGACCGAAACGCTCGTCGAACCAGATGGTCGACTGGGCGTGGAACACACGATGAGCTGGTTGAGGAGATCTACTCATGTCTGAGGTACGACGGCAGGTTGCCCTGCCTCCCCGGCCGAACTGGGGCTGGCAAGATGCCGCCGCGTGCCGCGGCACGGAGGTCGTCCTCTTTTTTGGCCCGGACGGCGAGCGGCAGCCGGAACGTGATATCCGCGAGCGTAAGGCAAAGGCGCTGTGTGCCTCCTGCCCAGTGCGTTCCGAATGCTTGAGCTACGCCGTGTCCCGGCCCGAGAAGTATGGCACCTGGGGCGGGCTGAACGAGGACGAGCGCGCCTCCGAGCGCCGGCGCAGGATGCGCCGGGCAAACGCGGCCTGACGACTGTCGGCTGATCCAGGGGACCCTGGCCGCCGGGGCAAGCGCGAACTGACAATTGGAACATGATCTGCGGGGCGCGGTGCCGTGGCACACCGCCACGCACGTTTGTCTGGCCGAGCACGGGTCCGCAGTCCTGGCCGGATAGGCGGCGCCGCCCGGCCCGGCCCGCGGCCCGGGCCGGGAAAGCAGCACCGAGGAAAGAGCGGCGCCGCGCGGAATGGCGGAATAGCCGTGGCGGCCGGGCGGTTAGCACCAGTCGTGAGCATCCCCCGGCCGTTGGCCCAACCTCAGGCTGGGCGGATGGAATGTTCCTGGACAGAACAGTATTGCTCGTGTGATGCTCTTTGCATGACCGCCGCTGACCCCCTCCTTGTTGCGCGCAGGCATGTTGACCTGCTGCGGGTCCGTAGCGCGGTCTGTCGGCACGGCCGCTGACCACCGCCCATCTCGCAGGACGGGTGTGTGTGGCGGCCGGTGCCCTGTCCTCCTGGTGACACATGACCAGTCACCGAAGGCCGGCCGGGATCACCGTCACCGCTGACCCGGGGTCCCCTTCAGGCGCCCGGCGCACACGCCCATGGACACGAAAAGGACGCGCCACATGCCGCCAGCCGCCCGCCACCGAGGTCAGGGCCAATGGGGGCTCGGGTACCACGAGCCCTTGAACAAGAACGAGGAAAATAAGAAGAACGACGACGGCCTGAACGTCCGCCAGCGCATCATTGATGTCTACTCGAAGCGCGGTTTCGACTCGATCGACCCGGCCGATCTTCGCGGCCGGTTCCGCTGGTACGGCCTGTACACCCAGCGCCGGCCCGGCATCGATGGCGGCAAGACCGCCACGCTTGAGCCCGAAGAACTCGATGACCGCTATTTCATGCTGCGGATCCGCATCGACGGCGGGCAGTTGACCACCGAGCAGCTACGGGTGATCTCCGACATCTCCGACCGCTACGCCCGGGGCACCGCGGACATCACCGACCGGCAGAACGTCCAGTTGCACTGGATCGAGATCGAGGACGTCCCGGCCATCTGGGAGGCGCTCGAACGGGTCGGGCTGTCCAGCACCGAGGCGTGTGGCGACACGCCGCGGGTGATCCTGGGCTGCCCACTGGCCGGGATCGACTCCGGCGAGATCATCGACGCGACGCCGGTGATCCACGAGACGGCCGCCCGCTACGTCGGCGACCCCGCCTTCTCGAACCTGCCCCGCAAGTTCAAGTCCTCGATGAGCGGCTGCGCCGCGCAGTGCACAGCGCACGAAATCCACGACATCGCATTCGTGGCCGTGCCCGGACCGGACGGCGAACCCGGTTACGACCTCTGGGTGGGCGGCGGGCTGTCGACCAACCCGATGATCGGCAAGCGGCTGAACGCCTTCGTCCGCCCGGACCAGGTTCCCGAGGTCTGGGCCGCCGTGACCGCAGTCTTCCGTGACTACGGATACCGGCGGCTGCGGCACCGCGCCCGGCTGAAGTTCCTGGTGGCTGACTGGGGTCCGGAACGGTTCCGCGAGGTGATGGAGAAGGACTACCTCGGCTACGCGCTTCCGGACGGCGGGCCGCCGCTGCCTCCCCCCGGAGGGCGGCGCGACCACATCGGCGTGGGCGAGCAGCGGGACGGCCGGTGCTACGTGGGCTTCGCGCCCCGGGTGGGCCGGATGTCGGGCGGCCTGCTCGGCCTGGTCGGTGAGCTCGCCGACCGGTATGGCAGCGGACGGGTGCGGACCACGGCCGAGCAGAAGATGGTCATCCTGGACGTGCCGCCTGACCGGGTGGGTGACCTGACCGCCGAACTCGACGCGGCTGACCTGTCGCCGAACCCGAGCGTGTTCCGCCGGCACACCATGGCCTGCACCGGCATCGAATTCTGCAAGCTGGCCATCGTCGAGACCAAGGCGCGGGCCGCTGATGTGATCGCCGAACTGGAGCGGCGGCTGCCCGGCTTCACGGAACCGGTCAGCATCAACGTGAACGGCTGCCCCAACTCCTGTGCCCGCATCCAGACCGCTGATATCGGGCTCAAGGGCTCGCTTGTCACCAGTCCCGACGGAACCCAGCAGGCGGGCTTCCAGATTTCCCTCGGTGGCAGCCTGACCGGGGGGGACGCGTCGGGATCGGGCTTCGGCCGCAAGATCAGGGGCCTGAAGACGACATCCGAGGACCTGCCCGACTACCTGGAGCGGGTACTGCGCCGTTTCGACCAGGGACGACACGACGGCGAAACTTTCGCCGCCTGGGCCGCCCGGGCCAGTGAGGAGGACTTCTCATGACTGTGCCGACCTTCACCACTCAGCGCGCCATCCCGTTCTACTGCCCGTACTGCGGTGAAGAGGACCTGGAACCGCAGGAACAGGACGGTGAGTGGCGTTGTCGGAGCTGCATCCGGACCTTCCGGCTACGCTTTGCAGGAACGGGAGTGATCGCGTGAGTCCCATCGTGACCCGGCGCGGCGACCCTGACCTGGTGATACCTGATGGCCTGGAGGAACCGATCCGCATGGAGAGGCTCGCTACCCAGGCGGCGGACGAGCTCGCCGACGCACCCGCGGAGGAGATTATCGGGTGGGCGGCGGAGACGTTCGGCCGCCGCGTCTGCATCACCTCGTCGATGACCGACGCCGTCATCATCCACCTCGCCGCGCAGGTCAAGCCCGGTATTGACGTCATTTTCCTCGACACGGGGTACCACTTCCCCGAGACGATCGGCACCAGGGACGCGGTGTCGGCCGTCTATCCGGTGAACGTGATCAATGTCACGCCATCGCGGACCGTTGCGGAACAGGACGCGGCGCTGGGGCCCCGGCTGTACGGGCGGAACCCCGATCTCTGCTGCTACCTGCGCAAGGTCGTCCCGCTGGAACGCGCGCTGGATCCCTACGATGCCTGGATCACCGGTGTCCGCCGGGAGGAGACAACCTCGCGCAGCGATACGCGGGTCGTCGAGTGGGACGCCAGGCGGGAAATGGTGAAGGTCAACCCGATCGCGAACTGGTCGCAGGAGCAGGTCGACAGCTACATCTCTGAGCAGGGTGTCCTGGTGAATCCCCTGGTCGATGAGGGTTACCCGTCGATCGGCTGCGCCACGTGCACCATGCGGGTGGCGCCGGGCGCGGACCCGCGCAGCGGGCGGTGGACGGGCACGGGCAAGACAGAATGCGGCATCCATACCTGAGGCCCGCTGATCACGTCCCTGGCCGCGGCCCGCCTGCTCCCCGTGTGGCGTGCCCGCCGCTGGTGGCGGTGGCGCACGGGAGCACCGACCCGCGCGCGGGGGCCGCGGTCGCGGACTTGATCAGCCTGGTCCGCTCGCGCGCGGCGGTGCGCGGCTGGCCCGGGCTGGATGCCCGGGCGGCCTTCCTCGGCCACGCCCCGCCGTCGGCGGCCCAGGTTCTCGGCGCGCTGGCCGGCCGCCCACCGGACCACGGCACCGCTGGCCACGGCACCGCTGGCCACGGCGCCCCATACCGGCCTGCGCGGGATGGCGATGCGCGGAGCCGGCCGGTCGTGGTGCTGCCCCTGCTGCTGACCGCTGCCTATCACAGCGGCACTGACATCCCGGGGGCACTGCGGGAGGCGCAGGCTGCGTATCCCGGGCTGGCGATCAGTTACGGCGAGCCACTGGGCCCGCACCCGGCCCTGATGCGCGCGCTCGACCGGCGCCTCGCTGAAGCCGGCCAGGACGGCCGGGCCGGCCACACCTCGGTCGTGCTCGCCGCCGCCGGCTCCAGCCGGACGGCCGCGAACGCCGCGGTCGCGCGGATGGCCGCCGACTGGCAGCAGGCCAGTCGCTGGCGCGCAGTGGTTCCCGCTTATGCGTCGGCGGCCGGGCCGACACCGGAGCAGGCGGTGACGGCGCTGCTGCACGACGGTGCGCGGCGCGTGGTGGTGGCCACCTACCTGCTGGCTCCTGGCCTGTTCGCCGACCGGATCCGCGCTGGGTCGCTGGCCGCGGGCGCGGCTGCTGTCTCCGGCCCGCTCGGCGCCGCGCCGGAGGTAGCCGATCTGCTCCTGCAGCGCTACGCGGAGGCCAGAACCGTCCCCGTGCTCCAGAACGGCGCAGTGGCCCAGAACGGCGCAGTGCTCCGGAACGGCCCGGGAGCGCGGCTTCCCGGCTCGCCGGCCTGGCCACTGGCAACGCGAGCATCTGCACAGTGCTGAGTTACTCTCACCACATGAAGCACCCTGTGTCGGCATCGGGTTACGCCGAAACGCCGCAGGCGCCGGGTCGAACGCCGCACAGTGCTAGCCGGCGCGCCTCCGGCACGACGCACCCCCAGGGCCGTTGCGATGCCCCGGCGGCGAGACTCGGCCAGCCCGGGGGGACGACCCCCCGTACCCCCCGCGCCTGCCTCCCGCTCTGTCACATTGCGCACCTCCGGCACGACCAAGCGGAGCGCCCGCGAGGGAGGCCATGAGATGAGTGCCGCCGGGAGCCGCGTCACGCACGACGTCCTTAACCAGGTACCGCCGTTGACCGGCCACGACGTTGCCGAGGACCCCGCGCTGCTGCAGGCGGCCGACCGGGAGGGCGCCGGCTGGGCGTCCGGCGACCTGCACACGCTCGGCTCCCTGGCCGGATCGGCCGCCGTCCAGCAGCACGCGCGGCTGGCCAACGAGAATCCGCCCGTGCTGCGCAGCCACGACGCGCGCGGGAACCGGATCGACGAGGTGGAGTTCCACCCGTCGTGGCACGCGCTGCTGACCACCGCTGTCGGTCACGGCCTGCACGCTGCCGCCTGGTCGGATCAGTCGCCCGGCGGGCACGTTGCCCGGGCGGCCAAGTTCTACGTCTGGGCCCAGGCCGAGGCCGGGCACGGCTGCCCGATCTCGATGACCTACGCCGCCGTCCCGGCGCTGCGGCAGCAGCCCTCGCTCGCGCAGCGGTTCGAGCCGCTGCTCACCACCCGCGACTACGACCCGGGGCTGCGGCCGCCGGACGGCAAGGCCGGGTTGCTCGCGGGCATGGCCATGACCGAGAAGCAAGGTGGCTCGGACGTGCGGGCGAATACCACCCGCGCCGAGCCGGTACCCGCCGAGGGGGACGGCGCGCACTTGATCACCGGGCACAAATGGTTCTGCTCGGCCCCGATGTGCGACCTGTTCCTGATCCTCGCGCAGGCACCGGCCGGGCTGACCTGTTTCCTGCTTCCCCGGGTACTGCCCGACGGGTCACGCAACGCGATGCGGATCCAGCGGCTCAAGGACAAGCTCGGCAACCGGTCGAACGCATCCGCCGAAGTGGAGTTCGACGCGGCGCTGGCCTGGCAGGTCGGCCCGGCTGGGCGGGGGGTGCCGACCATCATCGAGATGGTGAGCGCCACCAGGCTCGACTGCGTGCTGGGCAGCGCCGCGGCGATGCGCCAGGGATGCGTCGCCGCCGTCCACCACGCGTCCTGGCGTCAGGCGTTCGGCAAGGACCTGGCCGCCCAGCCGCTGATGGCCGCCGTTCTCGCGGATCTCGTCGTGGAGTCGGAGGCGGCGACCACGCTCGCGGTGCGGCTGGCGGGCGCCGCGGAGCGGGCGGCGCGTGGCGACCCGCAGGAGGCGGCACTGCTCCGGGTGGCGCTGCCCGCCGCCAAGCACTGGGTCTGCAAGCGCGGGCCGGCCCATGCGGCCGAAGCGCTGGAGTGCCTGGGCGGCAACGGGTACATCGAGGAGTCCGGCCTGCCGCGCCTCTACCGCGAGGCACCGCTCAATTCCATCTGGGAGGGCTCCGGCAATGTGACAGCGCTGGACGTGCTGCGTGCGCTGACCCGCTCCGCGGAGCCCGGTGATGCCCTGATCGCCGAGCTGGACCGGGCCGCGGGCGGCGACCGCAGGCTGGACGAGGCCTGCGGCCGACTGCGCCGCCTGCTGCCCGAACTGGCCGCTACCACCGGTCAGGAGGCCGAGTACGCCGCCCGGCGGCTCGCCGGGGTGATCGCAGTGGCGCTCCAGGCCGCACTGCTGGTGCAGCACGCGCCGACGGCCGTGGCGGACGCGTTCTGTGCCTCGCGGCTCGGCGCGGGAACTGACGGCGGGGCCGTCCATGGAGTGGCAGGCTTGCTGCACGGTCCTGGTGTGCCGTTCGGCACGCTGCCCGGCGGAGTGGCCACCGGCGCCATCCTTGACCGCGCCGCTGCGGCCTCCCGGTAGGGTCGGCTGGTGCGCGTCTGGCCGGGAACCTCCTATCCGCTCGGGGCGACGTGGGACGGGGCCGGCACCAATTTCGCGCTCTTCTCAGAAGCCGCCGAGCAGGTCGAGCTGTGCCTCCTCGACGGGGATGACCCGGCCCAGCTCACCGAGACGAGGATCGGGCTGACCGAGGTCGACGGATTCGTCTGGCACGCGTACCTGCCGGACGTGGGCCCCGGCCAGCGCTACGGGTACCGGGTGCACGGCCCCTACGAGCCGCGGCGTGGCCACCGGTGCAACCCGGCCAAGCTGCTGCTCGACCCGTACGGGAAGGCGGTCGAGGGTGAGGTGCGCTGGAACGAGGCCCTGTTCTCCTACCGGTTCACCGATCCGGGGGCGATGAACACCGCGGACAGCGGGCCGTTCATGCCCAAGAACGTGGTGATCAACCCGTTCTTCGACTGGGGCAACGACCGGCCGCCGCGC
>CAYPQM010000010.1:18578-66517 GCA_964412845.1 uncultured Streptosporangiaceae bacterium | reverse complement strand
CGCGATCGGGGTCTCGCTCGTGGCGTTGCCCGCTTGGCTGAAGACCTCCCCCAGTGACCGTGCACGATGCACGACGTCTGTGACTTGGCCGCATGGAAGACCTGAGGCGTAGAGGTCACGGTCAAGGTGGACCTGAGCACGGACGAAGCGCGGTCCGAGGTCTCGGCTGCGATTCATGTGCCACGTCCAGGTCAGCGGCCAGACGCTAAGCAAAATGGTCAGCACACCGCTCCTGCCCTCGCCGTCCGTGCCCGTCCGTGCGCCGCACCGCCCCCGAGCCCGGCACGCACGGACACATAGCGGACGGCGGTAGCCCGGAATCGCGCCTCGCAGCGCGCACGCGCTGGTCAGCGGGGGGTGACTCGGGCAGGAGGAGCGGGCTGTAAAACCGTCGGCTTAGCCTACGTTGGTTCGAACCCAACACCTGCCACCATACATAGTCCCAGGTCAGCCCAGGTAACGAAGATCATCCGGCGCGTGCAAAGGGGAACGGTCCACTGCACCCGTCGACGCGGTCCGCTCCCAAGGCTCAGTGAGGCCGCCGGGATCACGGAGGGTCTCCTGATCTGCGGCAACGTCATCCGGCGGCGGTCCGGCCGGTCCATGCCCGTCCGCCTGGCGCCGCGTTTCGGCCATCCGCGGAACTGGCGCGGAACAGAATCTGGCCATGACCGTCGCTGTCTGACTCATGATCAACCGCTCCGGCAGCCCAGAGGGGCGCTCGGATGGGACGTCGCGGGGGACGCTGGTGTTCGCCGCGCTGGCTCGCTCACAAGTAGCCGAAGGTAGTGCGAGTTCCTGGCGCGCGTGCTGGCGCCGGGCTGTCGTATCATCTCGTTACCATGGCCCTCATGAGCGAGGTGCCCGTCACTGACAGCCACGACGTGATCCACCACGGCGGCGAGGTCGTTGCGGTTGTCGTACCCATCGCGGAATACCAGCAGTTGCGCCAGGCTCTGGAAGAGCAACGGATCAACGAGGAGTTCGACGCTGCTCGCGGCGACTACCTGGCCCGCCAGGAAGCCGGAACGATCCGCTATGTCTCCCACGAAGAAGCGCGCCGCCGCCTGGGTTTGCCTGCCCGGTGAGCTACCAGGTCAACTGGGAGATCCGGGCTCTCGACCTGACAGCGGGCTTCCTCAGCGAGGATCCGGACGGTGTCGCTGCACTGTGGGAAAGTGTCAGCCGGCTCGCCGATGAGCCGCGGCCAGCGGAGTCGTTCCCTTACGGCTCGCCAGATCTGCGGCGCCTGCGGGCCGGGCGGGACCGCGTGTTCTACATGATCGACGAACAAAGGCAGGTGGTCGAAATCGACCACGTAGCACGTCTTCCGTAGCCGGGCCGCGCCGCTAGCCCAGTGCGCGATCCCACGCCCGGCTGCCCTCAGCGGCGACGCAGACGATTCCTTCTGTAGATGTCAGCCCCGAGGGATGGACGGCCGGAGCATCTCGGGGACACCTCAATGGCTGTGCCATCAGCCTCGTGACCGGGTCGCGGCTAGCTGGCCGGATCTGGCGGGACGTCCTGGCTCGCGGCGTTCCTAGTTCCGTTACTATAACGAGTATGCTAATCGTTATGTACCGTGTCTGGCCTGGCTGGTGAGCGTCAGGCACGCTCTGCTGGCCCTGCTCAGCGAGGGGCCGAAGTATGGCCTGCGACTGCAGCAGGAGTTCGAGGAGCGGACCGGCGAGGTGTGGCCGCTGAATGTGGGGCAGGTGTATATAACTCTGCAGCGCCTTGAGCGCGATGGGCTCGTGGAGTCCGGCGGCGAGGGCGGGGCGGGACCGCAGAAGAGGTTTGTGATCACTCAGGCCGGCGGTGCGGAGCTGGAGGGCTGGCTTCGCACACCTGCGGGCGATATCCCTCCGCCTCGTGATGAGCTTGTCATCAAGGTGCTGATCAGCCTGCGGGTGCCCGGGGCTGATGTGCACGACATCGTGCAGATCCACCGGCGGCACATGATCGAGCTGATGCAGCGGTACTGGCACCTGAAGGCGGAGGCCGCGGAGGACGATATCGGGCTGGCGCTCATCGCCGACGCCGAGCTGTTCCGGCTGGAGGGGATTGTCCGCTGGCTGGATGCGGCCGACACCCGGCTGACGCTGCAGCCTGCAGCGCATCCGGCCAGCCCGTCTGCGGCGCCTGCCCCGGTGGCCCCCCGGCCAAAGACGGGAACACGGCGATGACGGCGGAGCTGGAGCTGCGCGAGGTGTCAAAGGTCTACGGGACCGGGGCCGCCGAGGTGCATGCGCTGCGCCGGGTCAGCCTGTCGGTCGGCGCTGGTGAGCTGGTGGCGGTCATGGGACCCAGCGGTTCCGGCAAAAGCACGCTGCTCACCATTGCCGGCAGCCTGGAGGAGCCCACCAGTGGCCAGGTGCTGGTGGCGGGGGCTGACCTGTCGGGTGCCTCGCTCAACGACCAGGCCCGGCTGCGCCGCCGCCTGATCGGTTATGTCTTTCAGGATTTCAACCTGCTCGCTGGGCTGACCGCGGTCGAGAACGTCACGCTGCCCCTGGAGCTGGATGGCGTCGGGATGAAGGCCGCGCGCCCAGCAGGGATGAAGGCCCTGGAGGAGCTGGGCGTGGCTGACCGGGCTGACCGTTTCCCCGATGAGCTGTCCGGCGGGGAGCGCCAGCGGGTGGCGATCGCGCGCGCAGTGGTGGGCGAGCGCCAGGTCTTGCTCGCCGACGAGCCGACGGGTGCCCTGGACTCGGTGAACGGCGAAGCGGTTATGCGGCTGCTGCTCGCGGCCTGCCGACGAGGGGCGGCCGGGGTGGTCGTGACTCATGACGCGCAGTTTGCGGCGTGTGCTGACCGGGTGGTGTTCTTGCGCGACGGGCGCATCATCGATCAGACTCGTATGCCGCCGGGCCCGGAATCGCTGCTCACGCCAGGCCCGCACCGGTGAGCGCGACGCTGCGTGACCGGGGGGTCCGTCCCGGCTCCGCTGGCGGTGGCGTTCCGGCCCGCCGGGCGGTGGCCCGGTGGGCGTGGCGGCTGTTCCGCCGTGAGTGGCGGCAGCAGATCCTGGTCCTCGCGCTGCTGATTTTTGCGGTCGCGGCGGCCGCCTTCAGCGTGTCAGCTGCCTACGACGTGGCGTCCCTGCCCGGCCCGCAGTTCGGCTCCGCCAGCCACCTGCTGCAATTCGACGGAACCAATCCGAAGGCCCTGACGGCAGACATCGCGGTGGCCCGGAAGGCGTTCGGCACCATTCAGGTGATCGGCCGCCGGTTCGTGCCGATCCCGGGCTCGACCCAGACTGTCGAGTTCCGGGCAGAAAGCCCGCACGGCCCTTACACCGGCCCGATGCTCGCGCTGACCGAGGGCCGCTTCCCGGCCGGCCCCGGGCAGGTCGCTGTCACCGGCCCGCTAGCGCAGACCCTCCAGCTGCGGATCGGCTCCATACTGTCCCTCGACGGGCATCAGACCGTGACCGGCATCGTGGAGAACCCCAGTGACCTGAACGATGAGTTCGCTCTCGTCTCGCCCTCGGGCGCGGGCCCGCCGCAGTCGGTGACGGTGCTGCTGAACGCCGGGCCGGGCAGCTTCGACGCGTTCCGCGCCGCATTTCATGGCCCCCTGGTGTGGCAGGCGCGGGGGGCCAGCACCCAGGGAGCCGTCGCAGGTGGCATGCTCGGCGCGGTCACGGTGCTGCTGCTCCTGGTCGGCCTCGTCGCCGCCGCAGGTTTCGCCGTCATCGCGGCGCGCCGCCAGCGCCAGCTCGGCATGCTCGCCGCCATCGGGGCGACGCGCAAGCAGCTTCGGATGGTCATGGTCACGGGCGGAGCGGTGGTGGGCGTCATCGCCGCCGTGGCCGGGACCGCAGCCGGCCTGGCCGTGTGGATCGCGGCCGCCCCGGGCCTGGACGCCTTCGCCGGGCACCGGATCGACCGGTTCGCCATCCCATGGGACCTGGTCGCACTCGGTATGCTGCTCGCCGTCGTGACGGCGACCGGCGCAGCGTGGTGGCCAGCGCGGGCCGCCGCCCGCCTGCCGGTCACGCTGGCACTGTCGGCCCGGCCGCCGCGGCCCCGGCCCGCGCACCGCCCGGCCCTGCTGGCCGCCCTGATGATCGTGGTGGGCGTCGCCTGCCTGGGCCTGGGTAACCAGAACCGCCCCCCGCTGATCATCGCTGGCGCGGTGGCGATGACCCTGGGGATCTTGTTCATCAGCCCGCTGGCCATCCGGGCGCTCGCCGCGCCCGGCCGGCGGGCACCTGTCGCGGTGCGGCTGGCGCTGCGCGACCTCGCCCGCCACCAGGCGCGCTCCGGCGCCGCGCTGGCCGCGATCAGCCTCGCCCTCGGGATCACCGCGGCGATCATCATCAGCTCCGCCGCCGACAAGACCGCGGCGAACGCCGGCAACCTGCCAGACACCCAGATCCTCGTCTGGACCGGCCAGTCAGACGGCCCGAATGGCCCCGTCGTCCCCCTCCGGACACCTGCCCAGCTGCGCGTCCTGGCCACCGCCGTGCACCAGATCGCCGGACCGCTTCCGCACTCCGAGGTGACCGCCCTCGACATGCCCGTCAACCCGGCCGACAAGCCGCAGCCCGGCGGGCAGGGCAGCCAGGCCGGACAGCCGGTAGCTAGCCTGGGCGCCCAGCAGAACCCAGCCGCCGCCGGCCGGGGCGGGAGCTACAGCGCGATCCCCCTCTATGTCGCCACGCCAGCAGTACTCCGCTACCTCGGGATCAGCCCGGCCACGATCACCCCAGCCGCCGATTTCCTCACCGTTCAGGCGGGGCCGCTCGTGGTCACCACACCCTCCACCTTTGCGACCGTCACCCATGTGCAGCGGATCCAGGGCCCGTCCTACGCTTCCCAGCCCACCTCGTTGATGACCCTGGACGGCCTGCACCGGCGCGGCTGGACGCAGATACAGTCGGGCTGGCTCGTCCAGTCCGACAAGCCTCTCACCGCCGCGCAGCTCGCAGCCGCACGGGACGTGGCCGCGAAAGCGGGCCTGATCATTGAGGCCAGGAACAACCAGGCCTCACTAGGCACGATCAGCGCCGCAGCGACGGTCGCCGGGGCACTGCTCGCCCTTGGCGTCCTCGCGATGACCGTCGGGCTGATCCGCACCGAGGCCGCCGGTGACCTGCGCACCCTCACCGCCGCCGGAGCTACCAGCACCACCCGGCGCACGCTCACCGCTACCACCGCTGGAGCGCTGGCCCTGCTCGGTGCGCTGCTCGGCGCGGCCACCGCCTACCTCGCGCTGGCCGCCGGGCACCTCAGCGACCTCGGAGATCTCAGCCACGTGCCCGTCCTCTACCTCGCCATCACTATCCTCGGCGTTCCCGTTGCGGCTACCCTCACCGGCTGGATCCTCGCCGGCCGCCAGCCGCCATCCATCGCCCGCCAGATGCTCGAGTGACCCCAGACCGCCAGCGCAACGACATCACCCGGTTTCCCCCGTAGAGCCGGGTTCTCTCCTGGCCTGGCCCGGCCTGGCAGCGATCGCGGTGGGGACGCCTTTATCGGACCGGGACGGTATCGGACCGGGACGGTCAATGGCATCGGTCCCGGGCCGCTTGTGGCACTCGGTCGGGGTGATCCGTCGGGGATCGGGGAAGGTCTGCTGCACGGTCTATGCCCGGGGGCATAGACCGTGGGGAAAGTGTGGTCTTGGGGCAGATGCCCGCTGGTGGTGGGGTCCGTAGCGTTCGGGTTGTCAGCAATTGCTGGTGGGAGCGCGTCGCCTGATGGCATGCGGCATCAGCTCGCCGGGACGCCCGGCCTCTACCCGATTGGAGAAGTCAATGGATAACGCTGCCCGGATACGTCAGCGGGTGCTCGCTCTTTTCCTCCCTGTCGCCGCCGTGTTGTACATCGGGGGTGAGGCTCTGAGCCCCAAGGGGACCGACCAGGTGGTCACGACCACGGCCACAGCGTTCAAGGTGCTGCCCATTGCTGCGCAGCACCCGGCACAGCTCTATCTGGCCAGCTCCCTTGTCCTTCTCGGGCTTGGAGCACTGGCCGTGTCGTATGGTGCGATCGCCACGCTGGTCAAGGACCGTGGTTCTGTGCTGGCTACCGTCGCCGCGCTGCTCGGGGGACTCGGCGCCTTCTGCGGAGCCATCGTCAACGTCGTGGTCTATCCCAGCCTCGCCGCTGCTGCCACGGCGCATGT
The DNA here is from genome assembly GCA_964412845.1 of uncultured Streptosporangiaceae bacterium. Lineage (GTDB taxonomy): Bacteria > Actinomycetota > Actinomycetes > Streptosporangiales > Streptosporangiaceae > JAWWPY01. The sequence goes on along the minus strand of CAYPQM010000010.1, from coordinate 60,382 downwards.
ATCACGAGGCGCGGCCGCGAAGCTGCTGGTGACGGCGTTCAATTCCGAGTTCGGCCATGTCTTCGTTTACGTCTACTTTGCGAGCGAATTTCTCGCACCGCTGCTCATGGCGATCGCCCTGTGGCGAAGCCGGACCGTTCCACGCTGGCTCGCGGCCCTGTTCTTCGTCAGCCTGGAAGTTGCCCAGCAGATGGGCTCGTTCGGACCGATCGTCGTCCTGTACATGCTGCCGTTCGCGGCAGCGATGGTCTTGCTGGCCGCCCGGATCTGGCCCGCGGCCACCTCGCCGGACGACCGGAGCCGCACCCCGGAGCCGGCCAGCGTGCCGGCCTGAGAATCTGCTCCGCCGGGAGCGCTCCCCAGCAACTCAACTGCGAGGATAAGGCGTGGCCTTCTGGAAGCCGGCCGAGGACCCGGGGACGCGACCACTGCGTTCCTGGGCCTTCGACATCGGATGCGCCGTCGTCGCGGGCGCAGCGTCGCTGGCGCACTTTTCGTTCGGCCAGACAGCGCACTCTGTGCACCTGCCTCTGGCGGCCAGCCTGACCGTGGCGGTCCTGACGGCCGCGGCGCTGCCGCTGCGCCGGGTGTGGCCCGGCCCGGTGTTCCTGTGGACTCTCCTGGCTGCGGCCGTCCTGGCCCAGTGGCCCTCTCACGGGGTACTGTTCCCGGTCGCGCTGGTGATCAGCTTGTACACTGTCGCGGCCACGCTGCGACGGGCGGAGGCGCTGGCCGCAGCGGCGCTCGTGGCCGGTGTCGTGCTCCTCGTGGTGGCGCAGGATGGCACGCGTCACTGGGCGCTGGCGATCACGGACACGGTCGGCCTCGCGGGCGCTGTCCTGCTGGTGGGACTCTACGCGGGCACCCGCCGGGCCTACCTGGCCGAGTTGCGTGACCGGGCGCAGCGGCTCGAACGCGAACGCGACACCAGCAGCGCACTGGCTGCAGCGGAGGAACGGGCCCGTATTGCCCGGGAAATGCACGACAGCGTGGCCCATCACCTCACGGTCATCGTGGCCCTCTCTGATGGCGCCCTCCGTGCCGTCACTCGCTCGCCCGCCGAGGCTTGCGATGCGATCCGGGACGTGTCGGGCACTGCCCGGCAGGCGCTGGACGAGACCCGCCGCCTGCTAGGCGTGCTGCGGGCCGGCTCCGGCCAGGAACCCCGGCAACCGCTGCCGGGCCTGGCCGACCTGGATGATCTCGTCGCCCGCGTCCGCGCCGCCGGCCTGCCCGTCCGCTACGAACGCGCCGGCATCGGCGCGGACCTGCCCACCGGCGTCCAGCTGGCCGTCTTCCGGCTCGTCCAGGAGGCCCTGACGAACACGATGAAGCACGCCGGCCCTCGCGCGAGCGCGGCTGTCCGGCTGCAGGTGTCACCAGGCGATGTGCGCGTGGACGTCGAGGACGACGGCACCGGCGGCACCGCCAGGCCCGGCGCCGCTGGCGGCGGCCTGACAGGGATGCGCGAGCGGATCAAAGCGTTCGGCGGTGAGCTGGACTTCGGTCCGCGTGATCCGCGGGGCTGGCGGGTCAGCGCCCGGCTCCGCCCGGACCCGGCTGCCGCGTCATGATCACCGTCTTGCTGGCGGACGACCATCCCATGATCAGGAAGGGTTTCCGGCTGATTCTCGACGCCGAAAGCGATATCGCGGTGGCCGGTGAGGCGGGCGACGGGGCCACCGCGGTTTCCATGTGCTCCGCGCTGCGTCCCGACGTGGTGCTGATGGACGTCCGGATGCCCGGCCGGGACGGCATCGAGGCGACCCGCGACATCGTGGCCGCAGGGTTGCCGTCGAAGGTGCTGATCTTGACCACCTTCGACCTGGACGACTACGTCTACGCTGGGCTGCGCGCGGGTGCCAGCGGTTTCCTGCTCAAAGACACCCAGCCCGACGACCTGGCCGACGCGATCCGCACCATCGCCGCCGGTGACGCGGTCCTCGCGCCGGGGGCCACCAGGCGCCTTATCCGCCAGTTCACCACTCAGCAGCCCGAGTCACCCAGTAGCCGCCGGGCCGCCCAGATCCGGCAGGCTCTCACCAGTCGTGAGCAGGACGTCTTCTCCCTGATCGCGGCAGGCATGTCCAACAGCGAAATCGCGGCCAGCCTGCACCTGTCCAGGGGCACCGTGAAGATCCACGTCGGCCGGATACTCGCCAAGCTCGGACTGCGTGATCGCGTTCAGGCCGTCGTGCTCGCCTACGAATCCACCCTGATAATCCCTGGGACAACCCCGCCGAACAGGCCAGGGAACCCGCGCTGAAAGCCAGTCGGCCTGTCAGAGCGGCGCTAAGGATCAGTCCCGGCGTGCCGGGCTGGCCCCGGGACTGGCCGGGCTCACGCCGGATGCCTGGATGCCGGGGCCGGAGGAGGCCAGCCTGCCCGACTACGCGGATCAGCGCGCCGATCACCCGTATATGCGCGCCTCGGTCAGCAACGCGGGGCAGAAGAAACTCGCGCCATTTCCTTGCTAGCGCTGAAACCGCTGCGGGTTTCGGAGGCCATGGGCGCCGACGGGCTGCTGTCCGCTGGGCATGCGGGCGAATATGGGATGGCCACCTCCCTTGTACGGATTGGCGGATCGTCTTAACGTTTGGATCTGTCTGACCATGTTTGGTGGTGTTGTCGAGGCAGTTCGGGACCCGGAGGCGCCATGCGCACGAACCAGGTTGGCCAGCCGGTCGGAGCGCGCAGAGTGAGGCGCCTGCTCCTCACGCTGCTCGCCGCGACAGCGCTCGTTATCGCGCTCGCGGGAGCGGTACGGCCCGCGGCAGCGCACCCGGCCGTCCCAGGGTCGCCCGCGCCGGCCGCCGGCACCTCGCACACCGTCAGCTTCGACGGCTACTCGTTTCTGATCGATGGCAAGCGGACTTACATCTGGTCCGGAGAGTTCCACTACTTCCGGCTGCCGAGTCCTGGCCTCTGGCTTGACATCTTCCAGAAGATGAAGGCGGCCGGGTTCAACGCGGCATCGATCTATTTCGACTGGGGCTACCACTCGCCGGCGCCGGGCGTCTACGACTTCACCGGCGTGCGCGACGTGGACAAGCTGCTCGACATGGCGCAGGAGGCCGGGATCTACGTGATCGCCCGCCCGGCGCCCTACATCAACGCCGAGGTCGACGGCGGCGGCCTGCCCGGCTGGATGTCGACCGAGCCGGGCGCGAACCGCAGCGACGACCCGCAGTTCCTCAAGTACTCCGACGAGTGGATGACGCAGATCGACCGCATTCTCGCCCGGCACCAGCTGACCAATGGCACCGGGCCGGTGATCGCCTACCAGGTCGAGAACGAGTACTACAACGGCTCGGCCGCGGGCCGCGCCTATATGCAGCACCTTGAGGACAAGGCGCGCGCGGACGGCATCACCGTGCCCCTGACCGGCAACAACAACGGCACCTTCAACTCCGGCGTCGGCGCGCTCGATATAGACGGCCCGGACTCGTACCCGCAGGGCTTCAACTGCTCCAACCCAACCGCGTGGAACGGTGTCCCGGACATCAGCTACGACCACCCCGCGGGGCGGCCGCTGTACACGCCGGAGTTCCAGGGCGGCGCGTTCGACCCGTGGGGCGGGCCCGGCTACGACAAGTGCGCGCAGCTGATCAACGACCAGTTCGCCGACGTGTTCTACAAGCAGAACATCGCCGTCGGAGCGACCGCTCAGAGCTTCTACATGACCTACGGCGGGACGAACTGGGGCTGGCTCGGTGAGCCGGAGAACTACACCTCCTACGACTACGGCGCGGCGATCCGCGAGACCCGCCAGCTCGACCCGAAGTACTACGAGGACAAGCTCATCGGCTACTTCACCCACGCAGTCGCGCCGCTGACCAAGACCGACCGGATCAACGTGACGCCGCCGGACAACCCCGCGATCATCGACACGGCGCGGATGAACCCGGACACCAGGACGCAGTTCCACGTCCTGCGGCACGCCAACTCCACGTCCGCGTCGGTGGACACCACGCACATCTCCATCGACTTCAACGCCCAGCCCGCCGCGAACGTCACCTACACCTACGACGACACCGATCCGGCGCTGGAGTACTCGGGCAGCTGGTCGCACGTGGCCAATCAGAGCTACACCGGCGGCGACTACCAGAACACCGAGTCGTTCTCCAACCAGGCCGGCGACTCGCTCACTGTCCCGTTCAGCGGAACCGCGGTCCGCTGGATCGGCCCGCGGACCAGCAACCACGGCCTGGCCGACGTCTACGTGGACGGCACGAAGCAGGCCACCGTCGACGCGTCCGGCAGCCAGAACGAGGCCGTGCTGTTCGCCGCGAGCGGGCTCGCCGACGGGCCGCATACCCTCAAGATCGTCGTCGACGGGACACACAGCGCAGGCTCGACGGACAACTACGTGTCGGTCGACGCCATCGACGTGCCGACCGGATCGGCCGCGACCAACCCCACCTACCCGGTGGTGCCGCAGCAGCCGGGCACCGCGATCACCCTGGACGGGCGCGACTCGCACATCATCGTCGCCAACTACAAGCTCGGCGACTCGCAGCTGCAGTACTCGACATCGGAGATCATGACGAACGCGACGATCGGGGACCGTGACGTCGCGGTGCTCTACGGCGACCAGGGCAGCGACGGCGAGACGGTGCTGCGTTACGCGTCGCGGCCGGCCGTGCAAGCGAGCGGCGGCGCGGTGGCCACGACGTGGGACCCCGCCACCGGAGACCTCCGGCTTAACTACACCCACGACGGCCTGACCTGGGTCACAATCTCCGGCGGCGGCTCACGCCCGCTGCTGCTCCTGCTCGCCGACAAGGCGACCGCCGAGACGTTCTGGCAGCAGGACACCGCAGCCGGCCCGGTGCTGGTGCGCGGAACCCACCTGCTGCGCACTGCGGCGAGCAGCGACCACGGCCGCACGGTCGCGCTGACCGGTGACACCGGCACCGACCCGGACATCGAGGTCTTCACCTCGGCCTCAGCAGTCACCTGGAACGGCCAGGCGGTGCATACCAAGCTCACGCCCGCCGGCAGCCTCACCGGGGCGATACCGACGGCCGCTTCGATCTCGCTTCCCGACCTGGCGAACTGGAAGCATCAGAAGGAGTCTCCGGAAGCGCAGCCGGGTTTCGACGACTCCAGCTGGCAGGTGGCCGACAAGATGACCACCAACAGTGTCAGCGGGGTGAACACCCTGCCGGTGCTCTACGCGGATGACTACGGCTTCCACACCGGCAACACCTGGTACCGCGGGCGGTTCCGCGCCAGCGGCAACGAGACCGGCATCCACCTCGTCTCGGACTCCGGCGGCGGGGCGCAGGCCTTCTCGGCCTGGCTCAACGGCACCTTCCTCGGCAGCTCCACCACCGGCAGCGCCAACTTCACTTTCCCGGCTGGCGCGCTGAAGTCCAGCGGCGACAACATCCTCTCAGTGCTCACGGTGAACATGGGCCACGAGGAGGACTACAACTCCACCAACGGCAACAAGGCCGCCCGCGGGCTTACCAGCGCCTCGCTCACCGGCGCCCCGCTGACCTCGATCACCTGGAGGCTGCAGGGGGTGCGCGGCGGCGAGGACATGATCGACCCGGTACGCGGCCCGCTATCGACCGGCGGCCTCTACGGTGAGCGGGCCGGCTGGTCGCTGCCCGGCTACCCGGATGGCAGCTGGACGCCGGTCACCCTGCCGACGACCGACACCACGCCGGGTGTGTCGTGGTACCGCACCAATGTCGCCCTGCACCTGCCGAAGGGGCAGGACACCTCCCTCGGGCTGACGATCAGCGACGACCCGTCCCGCCAATACCGGGCGACACTGTTCGTGAACGGCTGGCAGGTCGGCAACTACGTCAACTACAAGGGGCCGCAGCACAGCTTCCCGGTGCCGAACGGCATCCTCAACCCCGACGGTACGAACAGCATCGCGATCGCCGTGTGGAATCTGGATGGCTCGACCGGCGGGCTGGGCCAGGTCTCGCTCACCAACTACGGCAGCTACGCGTCGCCGCTGAGGGTCGCGCAGAACGACAGCCCGCGCTACGACCCGCGCAAGTACGCGATGCCCAAGCCGCCGGGCACGGCCGTCGACCTCCAGGTGCCTGACGATGTCCAGGCCGGGCAGACGTTCACGGCCACAGCGACGGTGACCGTGCCGGCCGACACCCCGAACGCGACCGGCCTCACCGCGTCGCTGAACCTGCCCGACGGGTGGACGGCCGGGCCTGCCAGCCCGGCGGCGGTGAACGTGGTACATCCCGGCGGCTCGGCCACGTTCACCTGGCAGGTCCAGACGGCCTCCGGCCAGCTGGCTCCGGCCTCGGCCCTCACCGCGGTCATCAGGTACACCCAGCGCGCCCGCCCGGCGAGCAACTCCGACGAGCGGATCATCCGGTCGGTGCCGCCGCCCCCGCCGCCCGGCACTGACGCGGTCAGCGACCTGCCCTTCCTGTCGGCCACCAACGGCTGGGGGCCGGTCGAGCGCGACACCAGCAACGGCGAGCAGGCCGCAGGCGACGGCCACCCGATCACCATCAACGGCGCCACCTACGCCAAGGGCCTCGGCACCAACGCGATCAGCGACGTCGAGATCTACCTCGGCGGGCACTGCACACGGTTCACCGCCATGGTCGGTGTCGACGATGAGCAGAACGGAGCGGGCACGGTGACCTTCAGCGTGGCCGCCGACGGCAAGACCCTGGCGACGACCCCGACCATCCGCGGGCACCAGCCGGCTACGTCGCTCGACGTCGACGTCACCGGCGCCCAGGTCCTGGACCTCATCGTCGGCGATGCAGGCGACGGCAACGGCAACGACCACGGCGACTGGGCAATACCGACCCTCACCTGCACGTGACCGATCCGCGCGGACCCGGTGCACCAACGGATCGGGGCCACGCGTTGGCGATGCTGCACCCGGACCGTATTCGGCGGGCAAGGATGCGGGGGACTCAGCTGGACTTGATGGGACATGATCCAGAACCTGCGTCGTGCTGACCAGGCACTCTCCGGGACTACGGACGCCACACGGACAGAGCGCGGTATTCACGCTGCGGAAATGCAGGAACAGCAGGTCAGTGGCTATTCCGGTGGGCCGGGGATGGGTGCCGTGTCGCCTTGGCTAGGCGGGTCTGGTACCTCGTAACGGCATTGCCTGTGCCTGGTGGTCTTGCCGGGGCTAGCTGGCGGGATGGTGCTCGCTGGCTGGCCCGGGGGCGCCAAGGAGGCGGGCGGTGGCCAGCTTCATCTGATGGTCGGTCAGGGCGGCCTCGGGCAGCGGGTGGGCGCGCTCGGCACGGTAGGCGTCCAGCATGAGGTGCAGGTGCCGCCGCCATGCGCGGGGTGCCACGCCGTAGGTTGCCCCGATGATCCGGCTGTGGGACCAGAGCAGGACGAACATGTCGTTGAGGACGAGGTCGGGCCGTACGGCCCCGTGTTCCTGGGCGCGGGTGAGCAGGCTCCTCCACAATTGGTGGATGCGGGCCCGCACGCGCGCGGCATCCCCGGTGGCTGGCCGGTCAGCCGAGGCCAGTTCGTTGAATCCCAGGTCCCCGGCCTGCAGGCCGCACAGGGTCTCCAGGAACAGCACGAATCCTTCCCAGGCATCCTCACAGGCCAGCGCCTGCTCGCCGGTGTCTGCGACGATGCGCAGCTTGTCGGCGAACACCGCGACCAGGAGATCGTCCCTGGTCGGGAAGTGCCGGTAGAGGGTGCCGATGGCCACGCCCGCCGCGCGGGCCACTTGCTGCAGGGAGGCGTTCAGCCCGTGCTCGGCGAATGTTTCACGGGCCGCGACCAGCAGGGCCTCGCGGTTGCGCAGGCCGTCGCTGCGCAGCGCGCGCGGTGTTCCCGGGCTGGCGCTCATCCTGCTTACAGTACCAAACGGAGGGGGGCCTCACGTTAGCTGATATGCTCAGCCCTGCCCCAGGACGCCTCCCGCTGCCCGCTGACGACAGGACCTGCCCGCCATGACCACAGATCCCGCCCCGCGGACGGCAGGCGTGCTTCGCTACCGGACATTCGGCCGGCTGACCGGCCTGCGGGTATCGGAACTTGCCCTGGGCACGGCGAACTTCGGCGCCGGGCCCGGCGCCCGGGCCGAGCCGGCCCAGGCCCGCGCTATCTTCGAGGCCTTCGCCGAGGCCGGGGGCACCTTCCTGGACACCGCCGATGCCTACCAGGGCGGCAGCGCCGAGGAACTGACCGGCGAGTTCCTGGCCGGGCGCCGCGACGACTTCGTCCTGGCCACTAAATACACCCGCAGCGCCGCGGCGGGCGCTGGCGTCAGCGCCACGGGGAACAGCAGGCGCATCGCGGTCCGGTCGCTGGAGGCCAGCCTGAGGCGGCTGCGCACGGATCACGTCGACCTGTACTGGGTGCACCTGCCGGACGCCGTCACCCCGGTGGAGGAGATCCTGGCCACCTTCGACGACCTGGTGCACGCCGGGAAGATCCTCTATGGCGGCCTGTCGAACTTCCCGGCATGGCGGGTCGCTTCCGCCGCGACCACCGCGCGGCTGCGAGGCAGCAGTTCCCTGGTGGGCGTCCAATACGAATACAGCCTGGCCAACCGCGCTGCCGACCAGGAACTGCTGCCCGCCGCCGAGGCATTCGGGCTGGGCGCCTGCCTGTACGCCCCGCTGGGCGGCGGCCTGCTCACCGGCAAATACCGCCAGGGCACGGGTGGACGGCTCGCCGCGTGGGGCCGCGGCGTCCGCACCGAGGACACCGCCCAGCTCACGGCCGTCCTGGACACCGTCGTCGCCATAGCCGGGGAGACCGGCGCCACGGCCGGCCAAGTAGCCACCGCCTGGCTGATGGAGCGGGCAGCCCGCTCCGCTACCGCGCTGGTACCCGTCATCGGCCCTCGTACCACAGGGCAGCTCCACGACTACCTCGCCGCGCTCGAGCTGACCCTGAGCGCGGCGCAGTACGACCGGCTGACCCAGGTCAGCGCCATCACTCACGACGAAGGCCAGTCATTCGCGTTCGGCGCAGACGCCCAGCGGTTCCGCCAGCAGCCAGTACCAGTGGTCTGAAACCTCACATCTCCGGGGCAGATAGCCCGCCGGACGATCGCTAGGCCGACCACCCTAATATGCGTGCCGCCCTCGACCAGCGCCCCGGATCCACCAGCCGCCCATATCGGCGGTCATGGAATGTCAGGCCGCTCACCCCACCTGACCGGATGGACTGGTTGGTCAGCGGGGCGCCAGCCGGAAGATGGGCCAGCCGATCTCGGTGCGCCAGGCTCCCGGCTCCGGGTCGTCCCGGGGGCCGACGAGGTAGGTCTCGTGGATGGGCCCGTCGACGGCCAGGGCGTGCTCGACGACCCATGCCCCGAGGCGCCCGTAGGTGACGTCGATGTCGTCGTGCGGCCCGTGGTGCACCGTGCTGGCCAGCTCCACAGGCGGCAGCACGACCGGGGCGACCCGGCCACGGACAGGCGGCCCCGCCGCTGGACAGTAGACCAGGACGTCGCCGTAGCCGGCCGTGAACAGCTCGTTGGCGTACCGGCCACCGGGTGGCCCGGACGCTTCGCAGCCTGCGACGGCTTCGTCCAGCTCAGCCATAGCGGCGTCATACCAGGCCAGCATGTCGGCATGATCGACGGTGCCGCTGATCCCGGCGACCGTCCGCGCCGGCAGCGAGCGCAGCCGCACCTGGAGTTGCTCGACGTCCGGCCGCAGGAGCTGGCGCAGCGACGTGACCGCCGCCCGGGTGCGGTCGAGCCGGGCCTCCAGCCGCTGCAGGTGGCCGACGATCAGCTCGGCTCGTTCCTGAGGGTCCTCGGTCGCCAGGATCTCGCCCACCTCGGCGAGCGGCACGTCCAGTTCCCGCAGCCGGTGGATCACTTGCGCGGACGGGATCTGCGCACTGGTGTAGTAGCGGTAGCCGCTCGACGGGTCGACCGTGGCCGGCGCCAGCAGGCCAGACTCGTGATAACGGCGCAGGGTTCGCACACTCAGGTGGGTCAGCTGCGCGAACTCCCCAATGGTCAGGCCCTGCTGCACCCTGCCACTGTGCACCCTCTCCCCGCAGGAGGGTCAACTGGGCCCCTGCGGCTTGACCCTCCCGCAGCGGGAGGCTCCACGGTGAACAGGTCAGCAGATCGCCACCGGAAGGAATGCCGTGACCAGTTCCGCCGAGACCATCCCCCTGAGCCAGCTGCCCGCGTCGATCAGCAGCTATCTCGTCGCGCACCAGGCCCGCGACCTCGACACCGCGGTCGGCTACTACACCGAGGACGCCGTCGCGGTCGACGAGGGCCACACCTACCGCGGTCCCCAGCAGATCCGGGACTGGCTGGCCACCGCCGCCAGCGAGTACACCTACACGATTGAGCTGACCGGCGCCCGCCGCATCGATGACGAGCGCTACGTGGCGATCCATCACCTGGAGGGCAACTTCCCCGGCGGGGTCGCCGACCTGCAGTTCAAGTTCACGCTGCGCGAGGGACGGATCAGCCGGCTCACGATCGAGCCGTGACCGGCCTCACAGCGTCTGGAGGTTCCCGCCGTCGATAACGATCTCCGTGCCGGTGATGTAGGAGGCGGCATCCGAGGCGAGAAACGCGATCAGCCTGGCCACCTCGGCTGGATCGCCCGGCCGGCCGAGCGGCACCCCGCCGATCGCGGTGATCAGCTCGGCTACCGCCTGCTCGCGGGTCCCGCCGGTACTCTGGCGGATCTGCTCGATGCGCTGCTCCGCGAGGCTGGTGGCGATGAAGCCCGGAGTCACGACATTGACCCGGATGCCGTGGGGCGCGAACTCCGTGGCGAGCATCTTGCTGTAGCTGACCAGGGCCGCCTTCGCGGGGCCGTAGGCCGGCGACAACGGACTCGGGCGCTTCCACTGGGCCGAGGAGACGTGCACGATCGAGCCGGTGCCCTGACTGACCATGCGGGGCAGGAGCTCCCGGTCGATGCGCACCGCAGAGAGCAGGTTGGTGGCCAGGGCAGCGTCCCAGTCAGCATCCGACAGCGCCAGCGCGCCGCCGGGCTTGGCGAACGACGCGCCGACGCAATGCACGATCACATCGATGCCGCCGAGGTCGCGTGTCACAGCGTCGGCTATCGCCCGCGCGCCGTCCGGCGTGGCAGCGTCCGCGACGACGGACAACTGACCGGCGTCGTCCGGCCGGGTACGAGCGGCCACGATGACCTGCGCGCCCAGGTGCGCCAGCAACCCGGCAGCAGCAGCGCCCATACCACGCGTACCACCGCTGACCAGGATGCGCTTGCCCTGCAGGATCTCCGTTGACTCAGTGTTCATCGCCCGAGCGTCCGGCCTCCCGCAGGGAGAGAGTCAAGCCCGCGGGCCAGGCGCTCGCCGTCGAGCCTGGGTCGCTTGCCCCGCACAACCCGCCGAGATCGACATCGCTGCCACGCGGCGGCCGAGCGCTGCTGCAGACGGCCTGCACGGCCGGGGAACTGTCATCGCGAACGCAGTTCGGAGTAGAACCTCGCCAACGCGCCGGGGCGTCTGGGTGCTGAGGCATCGCACATCTCCGGCCGACATTGATCGCGCAGGGTGATCGGCTTGCCTGGCCGCACGCTCGTGTAACCGCCGTTGTTCGGTGCGGCCGACGAACTCCATGCAGGTCAAGGAGGGCCGTCCAGATGAGCGCGGCCAGGGGTGCTGCCGGGGACCAGGACCCGGCCGTTCACTGCGCCCGGCGGGCGAGCAGGGCGAAGGAGTTCGGCAAGCGCCCGCCCCATGCCGCGGCGGAGACACCGCCCGCACGCCAGAATGGCTCCGGGTATTCGCCGAGGTGCAGGATCTCCATGCCGGCCGCCGCTACTGCGGTGACGACCTGGCCGAGGGTCCACTGCCATTCCACCGCCCCGCGAGCCGGGAACGTGTCGTTGACATGGCTGCGGGCGAAGTAACTGCGATCCTCCCGGATCCGCGGATGGTCCTCGTCCCACGTCCACAAGATCACCGCCGGATGCGCTTCGTAGACGAACAGGTGCCCCGAGGGCCGGAGCAGGCGCGCAACGTCGCGAGCCCATCCGGCCAGGTCGGGCATCCAGATCAGGGCGCCCTTCCCGGTGTAGACCAGATCGGCGCTCGCGTCGGCCAGCGGTGCCCCGGGAACCGCGGCGGCGACGTACCGGCAGGCGGCGCCGAGCTCGTCCGCACGGCGCTGCGCGGCGCGGACGGCCACCTGGCTGTAGTCGATTCCGACCACGGATCGCGCCCCCGCCTGCACGAGGGCGACATCATCCAGGCCGTGACCGCTCTGCAGGTGCACGACCTCAGGCGAGCAGCGCAATATCTCCCGCAGGAGATCCCGCTCCGTGCCGGTGAGCGAGGAGCCGGACGCCGCCTGCGCCAGGAGATCGCCATACTCGCGAACGTACTTCTGGGACGCCGCCTCCCAGGCCATCCTGTTCGCCTGCGCCGTGGAATCCACAACGCGATGCTGATGCCGGCGCCGCCGCCCGTCAAGCGCTTAAGCCCGCTCTGACCATCCAGCACGCAACGGCACCCGCCCCGTTCCGGCACGCACTCACCCTCGGCAATTGAGTGTTCGGCTTCTCCTCTTGCCTGCGTGCAGGGCGGGGGAACATCACGAGCCTGGACCGCATCGCCCGGCGGCAGGACGGACGTCAGGCATGCCGAGGTGCAGTCCGGGACGATGAGCTCGTCAGCGCCGGCGCCCCGCGTCGTCGCGGTGGCTTCCAGGGCGGCGGGGTCCGCCCGAGCGCGTGCTCCGCAGCATGTAGCTCCGCGGCTTCGCCTACTTTCACGTTCCCGGTGCTCGGACCGATGAGTACCGCCGCCGTCGATCGTCAGTACTGACATGGCTACTCCTACACCCCGGGCGAAGAACCTCGCCGATCTTTACGACCTCGCCCCACTCGACTGGACCGATGTGCGCCGGACGCTCGAGACCAGCCTGACCCAGGAACCCGGCACCGGCGGACCCGGCCACCACACCTTCTGGTTGTCGACAATCGACGTCGGCGGCCGGCCCCACATGACCGCCGTCGGCGCCTTCTGGGTCGACGGCCGCTACTACTTCTGCGGCGGTCCGCGGTCGCGCAAGATCCGGAACATCGAGCGTGACCCGCGCTGCGCCTTCGGCGTCGCCATCCACGGCTACGACGTCGCGCTCGAGGGCCGGGCCGCCCGCGTCACCGACGACACGCTGCTGCAGCGCCTCGCCCAGGTGTTCGCCGAGGGCGGCTGGGCACCGACCGTGGCCGACGGCGGCTTCACCCACGACTACAGCGCCCCCAGCGCCGGCCCGCCGCCGTGGTACGTCTACGAATTCACGCCCGAGGATGCCTACGCGGTCGCCACCAAGGAGCCCGGCGGCGCCACCCGGTGGACCTTCTGACTCTGGGGCGGGGCGAGTTCGGCCTCGGCGCGGAACGCGTCTCCGTCATCGATCGTGAGGTTGGCGAGCCCGACCCGCGTTCATAGCGGCCGAACTGTAGCGCCGATCGGGATGTCCCAATGCCTGGTCTCCGCCACTGCTCCGCGGTGATCACGCTTTGTGACAAGGTCCGCCATCCCTGTCTGGCTCGCGCGAACAAGGCTGGTGGTCAGCTGCCGAGGCTCCGGCCGCCGTCGACGACAATGCGCTGGCCGGTTATGAAGCCGGCGCTTTCGGAGGCGAGGAAGCTCACGGCGTGGGCGATGTCGCCGGGGGTTCCCATCCGCCCGGCGGGCACTGAGGAGAGATAAGCATGCCTGATTTCGTCCGGGACGTCCGCGTGGCGTTCAACGGGGACGAAGCCGGGCGCGACCGTGTTCACGGTGATACCGGACGGGGCGAGTTCGCGGGCCCAGCTGCGGGTCAGGCCTATCTGCGCGCTCTTGGCGGTGGCATAGGCGGACCTGCCGGGGGGTGGCCGGCAGGCGACTTCGGAGTCGATGTGCACGATGCGGCCGTACCGCCGAGACTGCATCCCGGGCAGCACCGCGCGGCCGAGCAGTACCGGGCTCTTGACGAAGAAGTTCAGCTGGGCGAGGTGGTCGGCCCACGCCACATCGGTCACCGGGGCTTCGGGCTGCGGGCCGGTGGCGTTGAGCACCAGCACATCAACCGGGCCGAAACGGCCGGTGATCGCGGCGACCAGCTCGGTAACCTGCAGCTCATCGGTGACGTCGGCGCAGAAGGCCTCGGCGACACCACCGTGGTCACGGATGCTGCGGCCGACGTCACGTGCCTGCTTGTCGCCGCGGCGGCCGTTGACCGCGACGGCGAGGCCGTCCTGGGCCAGACGCTGCGCGATCGCGGCGCCCAGGCCGCGGGAGCTGCCCGTCACCAACGCGACACGCCCATGCGCCACCGGCATGTGGCGATCATTCCACTCCGCTGAGCGCATTGGGCCGACTCGAGCGCTGAGCAGAGCAGGGTCGAGCAGCGCCGGTGTCGAGCAAGGCCGGCCGAGATGGGGTTCCTCTGGGGTCGGCTTACTGCTTTCCTGGTACCGCGAGGTCCTTTGTAGCGGAGTCGAGATGAGCGCACTGCAGGTCGCGCCCGCGACGCCACGTGAGAGGCGGTCACCGCATGCGTTCCGACATCACCCCCGGCGGTATCTTCCCCGATTACGCGCTGCCCGACCACACCGGCACCGTCCGCGCGCTCAGCGAGCTCCAGGGCCGCGATCCGCTGATCCTCATGCTCTCGCGCGGCCACTACTGCCCGAAAGAGCACCAGCAGCACCTCGATCTGGCGGCGTTCCAGCCGAAGGTCGCGGTGGCCTACACCCAGATGGTCACGATCTCGACCGACGAGCACCACACGCTGCAGGAGTTCCGCGCGTCGGTTGGCGCCCAGTGGACCTTCCTCTCCGACCCCGGGCGGACGATCCAGAAGGACCTCGATATCCAGGAGTACACCGACCCCGACCACGACCCGATGATCCCGCACACGCTCGTGCTCAAGCCGGGACTGGTCGTCCACAGCATTTACAACGGCTACTGGTTCTGGGGCCGCCCGTCGGTCGACGACCTCTGGCGTGACCTGCGCGCGGCCACGAGTGAGATCCGCCCGGACTGGGATCTGAGCACGCCGGGGCTCCGCGAGGCCTGGGCCGCGGGCGACCGCTCGCCTTTCCACGGATGGGACAGGCGGCCCGGTTGAGCCCCTGGCCGCGACGCGGATCGGTCCGGCGGCTGCGCTCGATTTCCCTGCGCCTGGCGCGGCCCGCTTGAGCAGGCGTCGAGGCTGGGTCACCGGTGCGGTGTTCGAGGCCGAGGCCGGCTTCGGCGCTCCGCGGGAGGTCTTCGACCATGCCAATAACCTCGCGGAGGTTGCGCCCCAGCGCGCGCCAGGTCTTTGCCCAGGCACGGGTGCCGGGACCGGGTGCCTGCCTCAGTACTTGTTCGCGACGAACAGTGTCTGGGCCGGGAACTTCGTGAGGATCTCGGTGCCGTAATCGGTGACGACGACCTCCTCCTCGATGCGCGCTGCGGAGATGCCGTCGGAGGCCGGGCAGTAGGTCTCCATCGCGAAGACCATGCCCGCCTGGAGCTCGATCGGGTTCTCTAGCGAGTTGAGGCGCGAGATGATCGGCCGCTCGTGCAGGCCGAGGCCGAGTCCGTGCGCGAACTGCAGGCCGAAGGCGGCGAGTTCGTTCTCGAAGCCGAAGTCCTCCGCCCGCGGCAGGACGCGGGCGACGACGTCGGTCGAGACGCCGGGCTTGATGGCGGCGATCGCCGTGTCCATCCACTCTCGCGCGCGGGAGTAGGCGTCGTGCTGGCTCTCGGTCGCGCTGCCGACTCCGAAGGTGCGGTAATAGCAGGTCCGGTAGCCGTTGAAGGAGTGGATGATGTCGAAGAAGGCCTGGTCGCCGGGCCGGATGATGCGGTCGGTGAAGTTGTGCGGATGCGGGTTGCACCGCTCCCCCGAGATCGCGTTGACCGCCTCCACCTGGTCGCTGCCGAGCTCGTACAGTCGCTTGTTCGCGAGCGCGACGATCTCGTTCTCGCGCACGCCCGGCTTGAGCACATCGACGATGTCCTGGTAGACGCCGTCGACCATCGCCGCCGCCTGGTTGAGCAGCATGATCTCGTCCGGCGACTTGATGACGCGGGCGTCGAGCATAGATTGCTGGGCGTCGCGCACTGCGATGCCCTGCCGCTCGAGCTCGAACAGGAACGGGGGCTCGACGATGTCGATGCCGAGCGGAGCGTCAGCGATCCCGGCCTCCGTGAGCAGCGACTTGATCTCGGTCACCGCGTTGCGCATGAGGCCCGCCTCGGGGGCGACCGCACCGCGGAAGCCGAGGAACCCGGGCCGCCAGCTCTCGTCCGGCAGCCACTTCGAGTACAGCTTGTGATGCCGCACCGCCGAGCCGAAATCCCACAGTATCGGGTCCCGGTCCCGGAACAGCAGGGCGTAGCGGATCATCTTGTCGCCGAGCGCACCGCCGATCCAGGTCTGTGTTGTGTAGCGGATGTTGTAGAAGTCGAAGAGCAGGAAGGCGCCGCACTCGCTCGCCTCCAGAGCCGCCCGGGCCCGCGCCATGCGGTACCCGCGCAGCCGGCCGAAGTCGACGCGCTCCTCGTAGTCGACCCCCATCTGGCCGGGGGCACCGAGGGGCCGCACGCCCGCTGGACGCTCCGCTGGGGTCATGACGCCCGCTGCGCCAGTAGCCAATCTCTTCCTCCTTCGACCTCGCGGTGCAATCGATTGCGGATCTTGGCCGCGATCGCTTTCCCGCTAAGTCTGCCACGCGGGGAAAGCGGATCAAGGCAGTGGACTCGGTCCGGCCAGGACCGCTGCCACCAGTACAGGCAACGGGTCAGGCGAAGATCTCGGGGTGCTTCTCCAGCTCTAGCCGCGTGCGGCGGATGTGCATGATGAGCACCCGCTCGGCGTCGTCCGGGTTCTGCCTGCGGATGCAGTCGAGCAGCAGGCGGTGCTCCAGGTGCGTGACGCTCAGGCCGGCCTGCGCCGCCAGCCTGGTGAACTCGCGCCGGTAGTGCTGGGTCGTGTTCCACATGCGGTGAATGATCTGCCACATCTCGCTCGACGCCGCGCCCGCGTAGCTGGACAGGTGGAACTCCCGGTCGGCACGCATGAAGGCGTCGAGTTCGGCCCCTGCCGCCATCTCGTCGGCGAGCTGGCCGAGGCGGTCGACCGCCTCGGCGCCAAGGTTCGGCATGCTGGTGCGGAGCAGGAGGGGTTCTAGCCGCTCGCGGATGAGGTAGGTCTCGACGCACTCGCTGAGGGTCAGCTTGGTGACCCAGGCGCCCGAGTTGGCGACGAGGGTGACAAGCCCCTCGGAGTCGAGCATCCGCAGTGCCTCACGCACGGGGATGCGGCTCGCGCCGGAGCGGGCCGCGACGTCTTCCTGCCTGATGCGGGCGCCGGGCAGGTAGCTCCCGTCCAGAATCGCGGTGCGGAGGCTGTCCGCGATCCGGTGGCTCGCGACGTTCTCGCGGTAGCCGGTGTCGTGACTCATCATGGTCACTCTGCCGGATACCCCGGATGCCAGAGCTTGACGGCTGCTTCCTTTTCGTATGCCTTCCCCTCCGGGAAGCTCACGAGCTCGAACTGCATGCCCCATGGGCTGAGGAAGTACTGCCAGCGCTGCCCGGCCGAGGCGTTGCGGCTCGCGACCGGCCCGGCGAGCAGCCGCACGCCCTTCGCGCGCAGGTAGGCGACGGCCTCATCCATGTTGTCGACGTAGAGGGCGATGTGGTGGCCGCCGAGGTCGCTGTTGCGCGGCTGCGGCCGGTGGCCCGGCCGGGCCTCGTACTCGAAGACCTCGACGTTGAGGCCGAAGCGGCAGCGGTAGAACCGGAGGTCCCTCACGACCGCGCGCGGCTCGACGTTGAGGTGATCGAGCATCCACTCGTCGTCGTGCCGCATCTCGGGCAGCGAGTAGACGTAGTCGAAGCCCAGCACGTCCACGAAGAAGGCGTGCGCCTGCTCCATATCGGGGACGGTGATGCCGATGTGGTCGCCGCCGCGCAGTCCGGGGATGCCGGTGCCCATGGTTCCTCCTCGCCGGATATGTATCCAATATCTCTGACTCTGATGTGTATTTCTAGGGATTCTGTCAAATTTATTATTGATATGGATACATTTGCGCGATAGCCTTCTGCCAGGCGGTCAGCACATCGAGGGAGATGCGGATGCCACGTGAGAAGCGCCTTCACCCCGCCGCGGAGTGGACTGAGCTGAGCACGACGGCGGCGGACTGGAGGGCCGCCGACCCCGGGTTGCTCGCGACCATGCTCGGGCAGCTGCACCTCATCCGGGCCTTCGAGGAGACGGTCCTCGAACTCGCCGGCGAGGGACTCGTCCACGGCCCCGCGCACTCCAGCATCGGCCAGGAGGGCGGCGCGGTCGGATCCATCGTCTCGCTGCGATCGACGGACGCCGTCAACGGCTCCCATCGCGGCCACCACCAGTTCCTCGCCAAGGCCATCACGCACGTGACGAAGGGCGTGCTCGACCCGGCGGACCTCGTGACGCCGGAGGTCCAGACCGTGCTGCAGCGCACGCTCGCCGAGATCCTCGGGCTGGCCCAGGGCTACTGCAGCGGCCGCGGCGGTTCCATGCACCTGCAGTGGTTTGAGGCCGGGGCGCTCGGCACCAACGCCATTGTCGGGGGCGGTGTGCCGATGGCGGCGGGCAACGCCTGGGCGCAGAAGCACTCCGGCACCGACGACCTCACGGTCACCTACTTTGGCGACGGTGCGGCCAACATCGGCTCGGTGCTGGAGAGCCTCAACCTGACGTCCGCGTGGAGTCTGCCGCTCTGCTTCTTCATCGAGAACAACCTCTACGCCGTCTCGACCGGCGTCGAGGAGGCCACCGGGGAGCCGCGACTGTCGGCGCGTGCGCTCGGCTTCGGCATCCCCGCCTGGCGGGTCGACGGCATGGACCCGCTCGCCGTGCACCTCGCGATGCAGCGAGCGCAGGAGCGGTTGCGCGCAGGTGAGGGCCCCGTCGTCGTCGAAGCGCTCGTCTACCGCTTCTTCCACCAGAACGGGCCCTTCCCCGGCAGCGCCTTCGGCTACCGCACCAAGGAGGAAGAGGCCGCGTGGCGTGCCCGTGACCCGCTCGGCCGCGTCGCGGGAGAGATGACCAAGCTCGGCCTCATCGACGAGGCGGGAGTCGCATCCGTGCGCGAGCAGGCGCTGCAGGCCATGGGGCTGGCCGCCGACGCGCTCGTCGAGCGGGACCCGGACACCAAGCCCGGCGTTCGCCGCATCCGCCCCGAACTGTGGCCGGATCCCGCCTTCGTCGACGTCGGCATCCGCGGCGACCTCTCCGAACTCGCCGATGCGCGCACGGTCGAGCAACGGGACTTCACCGGTGAGCTCAAACGCGGCAAGTTCATCGACGCCGTGGCCAGGGTCATGGACCGGCGCATGGGCGAGGACCCGCGCATCGTCGTCCTCGGCGAGGACGTGCACCGGCTCAACGGTGGCACGAACGGCGCCACAAAGGGCCTGGCGAAGAAGTATCCCGGTCGCGTGCTCGGCACTCCGATCAGCGAGAACGCCTTCGCCGGGCTCGGCGGCGGTCTCGCCCTCGACGGCCGCTTCCGCCCGGTCGTCGAGTTCATGTACCCCGACTTCCTCTGGGTCGCTGCCGACCAGGTGTTCAACCAGATCGGCAAGGCCCGCCACATGTTCGGAGGCCTCAACCCGGTGCCGCTCGTGCTGCGCACGAAGGTCGCCATGGGCTCCGGCTACGGCTCCCAGCACCTCATGGACCCCGCGGGCACCTTCGCGACGAGCCCCGGCTGGCGGATCATGGCCGCCTCGACCCCCTATGACTACGTGGGCCTGATGAACGCGGCGCTCGCGATCGGCGACCCGGTGCTCATGCTCGAGCATGTCGACCTCTACGGCGCCGAGGGCGAGATCCCAGTCGACGACCTCGACTACCAGATCCCCTTCGGCAAGGCCGCCGTGCGGCGCGAGGGCCAGGACGTCACGGTGCTCACGTATCTCTCGATGGTCGAGCACGCGCGGCAGGCGATAGAGCAGACCCGGGTCGACGCCGAGCTCATCGACCTGCGCTTCCTCGACCGGGCGAGCCTGGACTGGCGATGCGTCGGTGACAGCATCAAGAAGACGAACGCGGTGCTCATCGTCGAGCAGGGGGCGCAGGGCACTTCCTACGGCGGCTGGCTCGCCGACGAGGTCCAGCGCCGCTTCTTCGACTGGCTCGACCAGCCCGTGCAGCGCGTGACGGGCTCCGAGGCGAGCCCGAGCATCTCGAAGGTGCTCGAGCGCGCGGCGATCGCCCGCACCGAGGAAGTCGTCGCAGGTCTCGAACGGGTGCGCGCCGGCTTCGGGAGGGCCGGCTGATGGCGTCGGTCGTGCGGATGCCGAGCGTGCTCGCCGGCGCGTCGGAGGCGGCGATCGCGAGCTGGCTCGTCGCCCCCGGCGACACCGTCGCTGTCGGAGACCCGCTCGCTGAGATCGAGACCGAGAAGGCGATCGTCGAGTACGGCGCGGAGGAGGCGGGGGTCGTCGGCCGGATCGTGCTCGCCGCGGGCGGCACCGGCGAGATTGGCGCGCCCATCGCTGTGCTGGTGAAGGACGGCGAGACGGACGCCGACATCGACGCCGCTCTCGGCGGCGAAGCATCCGCCGCCGCTCCTGCTGCTCCTGCTGCTCCCGCCGCGGCGACGGTACCCTCCGCCGCCCCCGCCCGGCCGGGGGCCCTTTCCGCTCCCGTCGCGCCGGCTGACCCGGCCGCGCAGCGGCCGGACGGGGGTCAAGCGACCCAGGCCGCCGCCCAGACCCGCATGTTCGCGAGCCCGATCGTGCGCAAGATCGCCCGCGATAAGGGCATCGACCTGGCCGCCATCGCCGGGACGGGCCCGAACGGCCGGATCGTCCGCCGCGACCTCGAACGGCACGCCGACCAGCGCCAGCCGGCTGCGGGCGAGCCTCGCGCTGGAGCCCAGGCGGTCCCGCCGCCCGCCGCCGCCCAGGCATCCGCCGCCGACACGCTCATCCCGCACACGCCTATCCGGCGCGCCATCGCGCGCCGCCTCACCGAGAGCAAGGCGACGACGCCGCACTTCTACATGACCGCGGAGTGCGTCGTCGACGAGCTGCTCGGGCTGCGCAAGCGGATCAACGAGACCGCACCGGTAAAGATCTCGGTGAACGACTTTGTCATCATGGCGGTCGCCGCGGCCTTCCAGGACGTGCCGGAGGCGAACGTCACCTGGAGCGACGAAGGGCTGGTGGCGCATGCATCCGTCGACGTGTCGATCGCCGTCGCGACCGAAGGCGGCCTGGTCACGCCCGTGCTGCGCAGCGTCGAGGCTAAGCGTCTCTCGGTGATCGCCGCGGAGGCGCAGGCTCTCGCGCAGCGCGCCCGAGACCGGCGGCTGCTGCAGCACGAGCTGGAGGGCGGCGCCTTCTCGATCTCGAACCTCGGCATGTACGGAACGCTGGAGTTCTCCGCGATCATCAACCCGCCGCAGTCCGGCATCCTCGCAGTGGGCGCGGCCAAACCGCAGGCGGTCGTCGTCGACGGCGCCGTGACCGTGGCGAACGTCATGCGCTGCACGCTCTCGGTCGACCATCGCGCGATCGACGGAGCTCTCGCGGCCCGCTGGCTGGCGGCATTCACGGCTCGGATTCAGAACCCGCTGGGCATGATCATCTGAGGCGACAGGGACAGCTCAGCAGGCCGGTGTCCTCGCTCGGCACCGAGGGCGGCCTGATCTGTGATTTCCAGTCCGGCGATACCAGCCTGCGCGTCCTGGAGAAGAGGAACCTCCAGCTGCCGCGCGGCAAGATCCGCGCGCTGCGGGCCGCCGGGCTCGTCGTGCAACGTCGGCGCAGCGACTACGCTGGGCCCGCGGGCCGGGTGATTGGGTGCCTGGTCCTGGTAGCCGCCGCGCAGGGGTGCGCCCACGTCAGGGAGTTTGCCTCATGAGCGACCCCGGGACGGAACCTGCCCAGGCCGCGGAACCCGCGGCTACCGCTGCGACGGCCGCGCCCGGGAAGGCGGATCCGTGGGACGATCCGCGGCTGCCCTGGAACGGGAAGCCGCGGGCAGCCGACATCCTCTGCTGGCTGGGCATCGTGCTCAGCGGCTTGTTCTACTGGGCCCTGCTGCCGTTGCGGGTGTCGCTGGTCGGCACTCACCCGGTAGTGGCTGAACTGCTGAATGGCGGTACCGAATCCATCATCTCGGCCGCCGCGTTCGCCAGGGCCGGGAACGGAACGCTGGCCGTGGTGGTGCTCGCCGCGATTCCAGGACTGATGAAGTCCGACGCTTTGTACTGGTGGGCGGGGCGGCTGTGGGGCGAGCGGTTCATCATGGTCCTGCCCGGGAGCCGGCGCGTGGCTAAGCACATGGCGCGCGTGCAGCGGGCCGGCCCCAAGTTCACCTGGCCAGCTGTGGTGGTCAGCTCCTTCCTCCCAATCCCCAGGGCGATCATCTATGTCATAGCTGGCTGGGCCGGGATGAGACTCGTCATGTTCCTCATCCTGGATCTGATCGGCGCTCTGCTGTGGATCGGCCTTCTCGCTGGGCTGGGGTACACGCTAGGTCACCACGCGGTCGTCGCGGCCGAGACCATCTCCCGCTACAGCTGGTGGTTCACGATCGGAATCGTGACGCTGAGCGTGCTTTCTATTGTGCGCTCGCAGCGCCGGCTGACGGCGGTCGCGGCGGCCTCAGCCGACCAGGACGGCGGATGACCTCCGGTGAGGTAAACCTGTCTGCGGCTGGCCGTGTCTCAGGCGATCTTCCGGCGGTAGGCCAGCATGGCGAAGGTATAGGCGACGAGCAGGACACCTACGCACCAGGCTAGGGCGGTCCAGATGGCGCTGCCGGTGGACTGCTGGGCTAGCAGGTCCCTGATCGTGTTCACGATCGAGGTGACCGGCTGGTTCTCCGCGAAGGCGCGGACCGGGCCGGGCATCGTGGCCGTTGGGACGAAGGCCGAGCTGATGAGCGGCAGGAAGATGAGCGGGTAGGAGAAGGCGCTCGCGCCGTCTGTGGACTTCGCCGTCAGGCCCGCGATCAGGGCGAGCCAGGTCAGGGTGAGGGTGAACAGGATGAGTATGCCGGCCACCGCGAGCCACGGCAGGACGCCAGCCGAGGAGCGGAAGCCCATGATGAGGCTTACCGCGATGATGACCACCACGGAGATCGCGTTGGCGACCAGCGAGGTCAGCACGTGGCCCCACAGCACTGACGAGCGGGTGATCGGCATCGAGTGGAACCGCTCGAAGATGCCGCCCTGCATGTCCTGGAAGAGGCGGTAGGCGGTATAGGAGATGCCGCTGGCGATTGCGATGAGCAGGATGCCGGGCATCAGGTAGTTCACGTAGTTGCTGGTGCCTGCCTTGATGGCGCCGCCGAACACGTAGCGGAACAGCAGCATGAAGGCGATCGGCATGATCGCCGTCGTGATGATGGTGTCCGGGCTGCGCAGGATGTGCCGCAGGGAGCGCTTGAGCATTACGGCCGTGTCGCTGAAGAAGTGGGGATTCATTTCTTGCCGCTTCCGGTGATGGCCAGGAAGATCTCTTCCAGGGTGGGCTGGCGTTCGACGTACTCGACCTTCGCGGGCGGGAGCAGCTTCCTCAGCTCCGCCAGGGTGCCGGAGGTGATGATGGTGCCGCCGTGCAGGATCGCGATCCGGTCGGCGAGCTTCTCGGCCTCGTCGAGGTACTGGGTGGTGAGGAGCACGGTGGTGCCGCCGCTGGCGAGGTCCTGGATGACCTGCCACACCTCGAGGCGGCCCTCCGGGTCGAGGCCGGTGGTCGGCTCGTCGAGGAAGACGACCTGTGGGTCGCCGATGAGGCTCATGGCGATGTCGAGGCGACGGCGCATGCCGCCGGAGTAGGTCGCTACCCGGCGCCCCGCCGCGTCGGCGAGGCCGAACCGGGCAAGCAGGCCGTCGGCGACCTTCGCCGTGCCCTTCACGCGCCGCAGCTCGGCGATCATGATGAGGTTCTCCCGGCCGGTGAGGATCTCATCCACCGCCGCGAACTGGCCGGTGAGGCTGATCGCGCTCCGGACCTTCGCGGGCTGCGCCGCAACGTCGAACCCGCTGACCGTGGCGGTGCCGCTGTCGGCCTTGAGGAGGGTGGCGAGGATCCGGACGAGCGTGGTCTTGCCGGCGCCGTTGGAGCCGAGCAGCGCGAAGATAGTCCCGCGCGCCACGTCGAGGTCGATGCCCTTGAGGACTTCCAGGTCCGTGTAGGACTTCCGCAGCCCGCGGACCTGTATTGCCGCTTCCATTCCATGCTTCCTTACTGGTGATCGGGGGGTCAGGACCGGTGGATGTCGATGTCGCCGCGGTCGGTGTGGACGCGGATCTCGGCGACCGTGTCGCTGGTCTCGGGGCCGTCGGCGGCGTCCAGGTCGCTGCGGACCACGCCGTTCTTCGAGTGCAGGTCCAGCCAGGCGGCCGTGCCCTCGGCGATCCCGATGCTGACGTCGCCGCGGCCGGTCTCTAGGTGGACGGTGCCGCTCACCACTTCGTCGATGCGAACCCGGCCCCAGGCGGTCCTGGCAGTGATGCCGGCGAGCGAGCGGCCGATGGTGATACTGCTGTTGGCGGACTTCACCTGCACGACACCGGCGGTCTCGCGGAGGGTGATGTCGCTGTTGGCGGACTTCACCTGCAGGGCGCCGGCCGTCCTGTCGACGGTGATAGAGCCGTTGGCGGACTCCAGCGTGGCGGCGCCTTCGAGGGTGCCGATCCGGATCGCCCCGTTGGAGGTGGTCACCTCGGCGGGGCCGGCCACCCGGTCCACGGTGACGGAGCCGATGGCAGCCTTGGCCTCCAGCCGGCTGACCTCTTCCACCTGGAGGTCGCCGATCGAGCTGTGCAGGATGGCCTCGCCGAGCGGGCCGGTGATGGTGATGGTCGCGAGGCTGCTGGCCTTGACGTGCGACCCGGCCGGCAGCCCGACGGTTACCTTGACGGAGCCGCGCGGGCCGATCAGGGACGCGAGGGGACCGAGCTTGGGCCGCTTGACCAGCAGCCGCCCGCCGGAGAACTCGACGGTGGTCTGCTCGGCGGCCTGCACGCTCGCCTCATCGGCCGGGTCGGCCGGGAGTACCTCGACGGCGGTGTCGGCGCGGTCACTCGCGGTGACCTGGAGGCGGCCGACGATGTCGATGTCGGCGGTGATGGGTTCGGGGGTGTCGAAAACAGGCATGGCGGTGCTCTCCTCATGGTCTGGTGGGGCGATCCCGGCCGCTGGGCCGGGCGGTGAGAATGGTGGAGTCGGACGGGCTAGCGCACCCAGCCGGTGTAGCTGCGCCCGCTGCGCGGCTGGCTGACGGGGCGGCTGCCCGCGCCTGGCTCGAACGCGGCGGAGATGGCGCGGACCAGCCAGGCGTTGACCGAGATCCCCTGCTGGCCGGCCGCCTCCTCGACGCGGGCCTTCAGGTGGTCGGGGAGCCGGAGGGTCATCCGCGCGGTGCCGCCGTCCTCGCCGGTAAGCGACCCGGTGAGGGGCCCGGCGATGGGCGGGGCCTCGGTCTCGTGGCCGGCCACGTCCTCTCGGGGCGGGACTGGCGGGGGTGTCACCACGAACGCCGGGTCGCCGCCGCGCAGCAGCACGTCGACCGATCCTGGGGCGAGGTCACGGGTGATCTCTCCTGCCGCAGCTGACAGCGCCTCCAGCAGGGCCAGCCGGGCGGCCGATTCAAGGGGGCCGGTGAGGCGCTCGGCCAGCGCGCGGGCTTCCGGGCCGCCAGCTTCGGCGGCCACGGCGAGTTCGCGCCGGAGGTTCTCGACATATGGCATCAGGTCCATGACTCCACTATGGTGTCAAGGTGACGTCGTGTCAAGTCGAATATGACGTCATGATGCGTACAGCGGCGTCACGATGATTGTGTTTGACGTCAGTAGCGCAGTCATGCTGCCGCCAACGTGCCGCGAAGAGAGCGAGGCGGCCCGTACGTGCAGCAGTTCACCGGCCAGCCCCGTCTGTGGCGCGTTCGGCACCAGCCCTCCGTGGCCTAGGCCAGCGCTCAGCCTTCGGCGAGCGCGCCGAGCAGCAGGTCTGCTATCTGGCCGGGCCGTTCCAGGTACGGCTGGTGCGCCATCCCGGGCAGCTCACGGTAGCGGGCATTAGACAGGTGGTCGGCCAGCTCATGGCTGCGGGCGATGAGGAACGGCACGTCAAGCTCGCCGCAGGCGACCGTCACCGGGACCTGGACCTCATCCAGGCGG
This sequence comes from uncultured Streptosporangiaceae bacterium, assembly GCA_964412845.1. Lineage (GTDB taxonomy): Bacteria > Actinomycetota > Actinomycetes > Streptosporangiales > Streptosporangiaceae > JAWWPY01. The sequence continues at coordinate 34,256 of CAYPQM010000010.1, read as the reverse complement.
CGCCATGCGTCCACGCCGCTGCCGCCCTCGTTCTCCCGGGCTCCGTTGCGCAGGATGATCGCGTTCATGTCGAGGGCCAGCGCCCTGGCCTCGCCGCCGACCCGGCCCTCGTGCCCGGCTGGCCCGTCTAGCCACAGCCAGGTCTCCAGGCGGTTGACCTCATCGAGATTCCCGGCGGCGATAGCCGCGTCGAGCAGCGCGTCGAACCGCTGGGTGTCCGGGTCAAGTTCGGGTTCCGGTGCGCCGCTGACCGCCGTTCCGATCAGCACCATGCCCGCGACACGGTCTGGGGCCAGCAGCGCGGTGTCCAGTGCCAGGCCGCCTCCAGCCGAGGCGCCGACGAGCCACGCCCGCTCGGCCCGCTCCCGGTCAAGGACGGCCAGCAGGTCATCGACGTGCGTGAAGGGGCTGGTGCTCACGGCGGACTCTCCGTAGCCTCGCCGGTCATAGGCCACCGCCGTCACCTGCACGGCCAGGTGTTCGGCCACCTGGCGCCAGCCGCGCCGGTCGGAGACCCCTTCGTGCAGCAGCACCACGAGCTGGGCGTTGCCCGGCCAGCGTTCCCCGGCCAAATCGCATCCCGTGCGCGCCATAACGAACCGCTCGCTCATGACGCCATCCTGGTCGGCTCAGTTCGGCGGCGGCAACGCATTACGCGCGACGCGAAGCCGGCCGACCGCCGGGACGCAGGTCCGGGCAGGGCGGCCAGACGCCATGCCTGCCGGCTGTGATGGATGGTGTCTTCGCAGTTCACGGGCATGGTCAGAGTCTTCTGACCACGGGCCGGGTGCCGCGTGATGATACTTTCGGGCGATCAGCTCCGACGAGCCCGGTGGAGGCAGCTGAATGCGACGCCTGGACGTTCAGATCCCCGCCCGACGGCCACAGCAACGGGACGCACCCCAGGCGCTCTACCGGACTCACCGCCAAGGCTCCTGAAGCCCATGCCACGTCGGGCACCTGAACTCGAGGCGCAACTGGAATGATCCGCCCCACGAGGGAGATCAGGGTCGGCGTCGTAGCCCCGGCCTATGTCAATGTCCCGCTGTGGGTGGCGCAGCAGCGCGGGTTCCTCGAGCGTCGCGGGCTCCGCGCCACCGAGCGGATTCTCGGCACCACCCACGGAGTGACGAGCGCGCTGCGGGACGGCGGGGTGGACATCGCGCTGACCGCGCCTGAGGGCAGCATCGCGGACGCGGTGGCTGGCGGCCCGCTCCGCGTGGTGGCTGGCCTCATCGACCGCCCGCCGCTGTCGATGATCGCGATACCCCGGCACCGCACGTTCGGCGACCTGCGCGGCGGCCGGATCGGGACATCATCCCTGAAGGAGGGCACCCGGCACGTCGCGGAGCGGATGCTCGCGGCGCAAGGCCTGACCTACCCGGCCGACTACGACTTCGCGCTCGAAGGCTCGCATGTCGAGCGATGGAAGGCCCTACAGGCCGGGACGATCGACGCGGCGCTGCAGATGATCCCGTATGACGGCATAGCCACCGACGCCGGCTTCACGAACCTCGGGCCAGTGACCGAGGAATTTGCGCTGAATGCCGTCTGCGTCGGTCTTCTGGCCGAACGGGCATTGGTCACGCCCTTCCTGCAGGCTCTCTCCGAGGCGGCGGAATGGTTCCGCGGCAACCTCCTGGAGTCGGCGGCTATCGCGGCGGCGCACACATCGATCGAGCCGCGCTATGCGCTGCGGGCCTGCGAGGCGCTGGCCGCGGGCGGGGTTATCCCGCGGGATCTGCGGTCCGGGCCCCGGGCCCTCGCCGCGGTGATCGAGGCACTGCGGTCCAGCGGCCTGATCCCGCCGGAAGCACCGGACCCGATCGCCGCCGCCGTCGATTATTCGTACCTCGGTTGAATGCGTACGGCGGGGCCGTCGCCGTCCGCCAATATGAGTGTCACCGGCACATTCCGCCGGCCAGGTCAGGTCAGGTCAGGTGATGCTCCACCCGCCGTCGACGGTGACGCACTCGCCGGTGATGTAGGAGGCCAGGTCGGAGGCGAGGAAGGCGGCGACGTTGCCGATTTCCGCCGGTGTCCCGAGCCGCCCGAGCGGGGTTCGCGAGGTGATCGCCAGGCGCTCGGGTGTGTTGTCGATGTCGCGGGTCATCTCGGTGGCGACGAACCCGACCAGGATCGTGTTGACGCGGATGTCGTGCGGTGCCCACTCCAGCGCGAGCGTGCGCATCAGGCCGAGCAGGCCGCTCTTGGCCGCGGCGTAGGCGACGGTGTGAGGCAGGGCCGCCCGCTGGCTGGTCAGGGACCCGATGTAGAGAATGCTGCCGCGGCGGCCGGCGCTGATGAGCCTGCGTCCTGCGGCCTGGGTGAGGGCGAAGGCGGCCCGCAGGTGCAGGTCCATGATGAGGTCCCACTCGCGGAGCGGCACGTCGGTGGCCGGCCGGCGGAACTGATTGCCGGCCGCGTGCACGAGCACGTCGATGTGCCCGGCCTGCCCGATGGCGGCGTCGACCAGTTCCGGTGCGGAGCCCGCATCGCTGACGTCCCAGGGAAGCACGTCCGCCGTGCCTCCCCGCGCCTGCACGGCCAGCCTGACCGCATCGAGGCGGCTGGCCGTCCGCCCGGCCAGCACGACCCGCGCCCCGGCGTCGGCGAGTGCGTGCGCGATACCGGCCCCGATGCCGCTGCCCGCCCCGGTCACCAGCGCCCCGCGTCCCCCCAGGTCGATACCGGTGATGGCCATGCGGGAATTCTCGCTACGCCTGGCCCGGCCGGGCAAGCCGCCGGGCCATAAGGATGCACCGGCGTAGTCGCCGCGCTGGTGCGGCTGGGCGCCGGCCGCGGCACGGGGGGAGCGAAGCTCAACGGACTCGGAATGGAGTACCAGCGCGTCCCCGTCTCCTCCAGCAGCACGCATCGTGCGCAGTTTGCCCAGGTCATGGGCCGCGCGGATATAGTCTGGCTGATGTCCTTTTCGTCCTTCCAGCCGCTCCTCGGAGCAGGCGGTGAGGCCGCCCGGAGGCTGATCTCATGAGCAACCAGGCCACAACGTGATGCGCGCCGACGAGCTTCGCGCTATCAGCCTCTTCGATGGCCTGGCCGACGGCCAGCTCGCGGAACTGGCCGGGGGCGGCACCGAGGTTCGCATCGAGCCCGGCGTCGATCTGTTCCTGGAGGGTGAGCCCGCGGATTTCTGGTGGGTGCTCATTGATGGTGCCGTCGACCTCCTGCGTCATATCGGCCGTGAGGACACCGTGGTGGGGAGGATGGATGTGCCGGGGCGCTGGGCCGGGGGGTTCCGAGCCTGGGATGAGCACGGGGTCTATCTCGCGACCGGCCGGGGAGCGGCTGGCGGGCGGGTGCTCCGGATACCAGCGGAAGTGCTGCGTGCGGGGGTCAATGCCTGGTTCCCGTTTGGCAGCCACCTCATCCAGGGGTTGTACCGCACCGCGCGGTCCATCGAGGCCACGGCACGGCAGCGCGAGTCCCTGGTCACTCTGGGGACGCTCGCTGCTGGTTTCGCGCACGAGGTCAACAATCCGGCCGCTGCCGCCTCCCGGGCGGTTGACACACTCGATGACACCTGCCAGACGCTGCTTGCCTCCCTTGGCTGGCTGGCCCGCGCGGAGATCTCGGCCCTGCAGTTCACCGCGCTCGACACGCTGCGCCGGGAGATCGAGCCGCACGCAGTGGTCCAGGGCCCGCTGGCCCTGGCCGACCACGAGGACGCCCTGTCGTTGTGGCTTACCCGCCACGGCGTCGCCCGCGAGTGGACGATCGCCCCGCCGCTCGCCGCCGCCGGGGTCGATCTGGCCTGGTGCGAGCGGGCGGCGGCCGTGCTGGCGGGACCGGCCCTGGAACCGGGCCTGGAGTGGGTGGCGAGCGCGTTGTCCGCTGCGGCCCTGCTGTCGGAGATGAAGGAATCCGTGGCGCGCATCTCCGAGCTCGTCGCCGCCATCAAGTCCTACTCGCAGATGGACCGGGCCTCGATGCAGCAGATCGAGGTGACGGATGGCATCGAGAGCGCCCTGGTGATGCTCGGGCACAAGCTCCGCGACGGTATTACCGTCGTGCGTGACTACGGTGCCAGCGTCCCCCGGATCGGGGCTTACCCCGGTGAGCTCAACCAGGTGTGGACCAACCTCATCGACAACGCCCTCGACGCGATGAACGGCGCAGGCACGCTCCGGCTGGCGACTCGGGCCGAGGAGGACGACATCGTCGTCGAGGTCGGCGACACCGGCCCGGGCATGCCACCGCAGGTGGCAGCCCGCGCGTTCGACGCCTTCTACACCACCAAGGACACCGGCCAGGGCACCGGCCTCGGCCTTGACATCGCGCGGCGCACAGTCGTGGAGCGGCACGGCGGCACCATCACCATCGACTCCCGGCCGGGCACGACGGTGCTGCGGGTCCGCCTCCCCGCCCGGGCGGCCGGGCCCACCGCTGGAACTGTCGGCTGATCCGTTCCCCGAAGTATCTCGCGGCGCGCGCCGACCAAGATCAGCGCCACTGCTGTCAATACTGATCCTTCTCGGCGCGGCGCCATGGCGGCCCGGGTTCGCATGCGACTGGTCAGGGCGTGATGACGAGGCGCTGGTTGCTGTCCGTGTCTTTCCAGGCAGTTTCGATGTCGGTGAGCGGGACGGCGCACGCGTCGACCTGGAAGGTCCCGTTGGTGATCTCGGTGGCTAGGCCGGGGAGTTCGGCCAGGATGTCCCGGGTCGGGACCGAGCCTTGTCCGCTGCCGACGATCTGCAGGCGCGCGGCGCGGAGCGCCGCGGACGGGACTGCGGCGGTAGGCCCGGCGACGGAGCCGACCTCGATCCAGGTCAGGGGCTGTCCTCGGTCGGTGCGGTTCATGACGACGGCGAGCATCGCGTCGCCTGTGGGGTGGCCCCAGAGGTAGTCGAGGACGACGTCAACGTCACGGGCCGCCTGGCCGAGGCGCTGGGCGACCTCGGCGGGGCCCTCGTCGAGGTCGACGGTCGCGTCCGCGCCGAGAGCGGTCAGAGCGGCAAGTCGTCCGGGCTGGCGGCCGGCGCCGATGACGTGGCTAGCGCCGAGCCGCTTGGCGACCTGGACGGCCATTCTCCCCGCGTTGCCGGTCGCGGCCAGAACAAGGACCCTTTGGCCGGGTGGGAAAGTGACGCGCCGCCGAAGGGCGATCCATGAGGACATGGCGGGGTTCATGGCGGCGGCGATGAGCACCGGGTCGCTGTCCTCGGGGAGAACGACGCTACGGCGCAGGTCGACGACTGTCTGTTCGGCCATCGCACCCATCGTGGTGTCGGGCAGGATGAAGTAGCGCAGGGTGCCGTCGGGGGCGCGGCCCACGCCGTCGATGCCGGGGACGAGGGGCAGCTCGCCGGAGCTGGTGTAGTGCGAGCCGTCGGCCTGGGACCGCACCCGCGGATGCAGGCCTGCGGCGAGGACGTCGACGAGCACCTCATCGGGTGCCTGCGGCGTCGGCGTGGGGAAGTCCTGGCAGGTCGGTGACGTGCCGAAGGAGGTGACGACCGCTGCGCGCATGCTGATTCTCCAAGGTGGTGAAGGACGTGGCCCGCTCGTCTAAATGAGTGGTACTACGAACTAAATTAGCTGGTAATACGAAGTAGTGCAAGATAGGCTGGCGCCATGACCGCGCGCCCGGACCGTGACCCGGTGTCCTTCGATGTGATGGACAGCCTGGTGCAGGCCTCGTTCACGGTGGTCGCGCTGTTGAGCCAGGTGGCGGCCGAGCATGACCTGTCGCTGACGCAGTTGCGGGTCTTGGCCATCCTGCGGGACCGCGAGCCGAAGATGGCCGAGCTGGCGGCGCACCTCGGGTTGGAGCGGTCATCAGTGAGCGGGCTGATCGACCGCGCCGTTAGACGCGGGTTCGTGCGACGAGACATCAGCAGCGACGACGGACGGGCTGTCCGCGTCAGCCTCACCCCGGACGGGCAGCGCCTCGCCAGCCTGCTGACCGAGGAAATCGGTGGTCTCATCGCCCCGATGACCCGCAGTCTCAGCCCAGCCGACCAGAAACGCCTGAGCACTCTTCTGAACAGGGTTCTTGAATGACGCGGCGGTCCGGAGGGCCGGGGGCCGCGGTGGGTTCCGGCTGAGCGACCCCGGCGGGCTGCGGCTAGCGAGCGCGCTCGCGGTGTTCTTCGGCGCGTTCACCGCCGCGCGGCTGGCCGGCCGCCTGGAGTGGCGGCCGGGGATGCTGCCGGGCCGGCCGGAGATAACTCTGGCGAAGATAACTCCGGCGCTGCGCGGCGAGCCGTTCCGCCCGCGCCCCGCGGGCGGCGGCGATCAGCACTCCGCTGCCCATGACGACGAAGAACAACGGGTAGGCATACAGCAGCCGTGGTGCGTCCATCCCCAGCGTGGGCAGGTCCAGCAGGCCCGCCCCCACGAACGCCCACCACGTGAGGAGCGTCTCGCTGCCTGGGCGGCGATAGGCATTGACCATAATGAGGACCATGCCCGCGCCCTCCACGGCCAGGGCCAGGCACATCGCTGCGCCCGGTGCGTGAGCGAACGGCCATATGGCCATCACGGTCGCGCCGCAGCCCAGCATGACCCAGCGGCCGGCGCCGAAACGCCACCCGCCGCGGGTAGCCAGCAGCACGAGCACCGCGACAGTTCCGGCCAGTTGCAGTGCCGCGAGCCACAGTGCCGCCCAGGGGGCATTCTGGGCTACCTGGGACGCGAGCAGGACACTGTACTCAACCGCCCAGATCAGCCAGGCCGCCGGATCAGGGTCGCTCGCCCGCCGCCAGGCATCCCGGAGGTAGGGAACATAACCGGCCAGGCCGGTCAACCCGGCCAGCAGGCCCAGCAGCTCAGGCGACATGAGGTGGCTCACTCGCCGGCGGCCGTGTGGGCCGTCGGTCCGCGCATCATGTCCAGGCCGAACGGCCCGGATATCCACTCCCGCATAAAGCCGCCCTTCCGTAGCTGGTAGCCAGCGACTTCCGCTGCCGGGAACTAACAGAAGCGTGCGCTACCAGCCCGGACGGCCAGGTTGCAGTTGCCCTGATGCCTGCCTTGCACCGCAGGTCACATGCGCAAGCCGGATGCACTCAGGACGCGGCCAGCCGGCCGCGGGCCGATGATCAGGACCGGGCTCAAGACCACGTGGCGTCGACCCACCGCGGGAAATTGGGTGATTGTTCTCCCGGGCCGGGATGCTGCGATCTGGATCTTGCGGAGTCTGGTTGAGCGGTCTGCTCTGGCCGCTGCCGGGCACGCGGGCGACTGCGGACGGACTAGGAAGTGCGGCGGCCGAAAGCGGGATCTATGGTCTCTATGCGTATCCGTGCCGACTCCGCCTCTGGCACGCCGAGCCGCTCGAAGATGTCCAGCGCCTGCCTGAATACGATGCGCGCAGCGTCCGGCCGCTGTGTGTTAAGCGTCGTTTCCGCGATTCCTTCGAGGATTTTGGCCTCCTCGTAAGGGTCACCGATCTCCCGGGCCAGCCGGAGAGCGGTGTGGTAATGATCAAAAGCCTCGCTGTACCGGCCAGATCCGCGACGCACGTCGGCTATTCCGCGCAGCGCGATTACCTGCTGGGACAGGTTCCCGATCTCTTCGGCGATCGATCTCGCCTTCTGGTGATAAATCGGTGCCTCATCGTAGCATTCCGCGCTCCGGTAAATGGCGCCAATGTCATTGAGGACAATGGCTTCATTGGGAAGATCGCCTATTTCACGGTATATGGCGAGTGCGCGCCGGTAAGCGGCGACTCCTTCCTCGTAACTGTCCTTATAATGGTAGACGCTGCCAATGTTATGATACAGAATCGCCGCGTTCTGCGCGCCGCCTATCTCATTGAAAATTTCCAGTGACTGCTGGTAACATTCGAGTGCGTCTCTGTGATAGCCGAAATGTAGCTGCATCATGCCCAGGTTATTGAGGGTCTTCGCCTCGCCCCGCCTGTCCCCGACATCACGGTAGAGCGAAAGCGCGTCACGCAGGTGACCCATGGCGTCAGGGTACCGGCCAAGCTGCCAGCAGGCGATCCCGGAGTGACTCAACGTATTGGCCACGCCGTGCTGATCCGCGGTGTCGCGGTACAGGATCCTTGCTTCGTGGAAATAGGCGAGGGCTTCGCGGTAACGTCCCGCACGCTGGTGAGCCATGCCTATCTTGTCGAGGGCTTCGGCCTCGCCTTGCGGGTCGGCCAGCGACCGGTAGATTACCGCGGCGTCCTCAGCGAGCGGAAGCGTCGCCTCGTGCCGGCCGGTCTGCTGGCTCACTTCGCTGAGCTCCAGTGACGCCCGCGCTATACGGGCCGGATCGGCGATGTCACGGCAGGCTTGGAGAGCCAGTGTGTGGGCGGCGATGGCCTCGTCCCAGTACGCCCTGATCTCCACGAAACCGGCCAGCGCGTGGGTGAGGTCGGCGCACTTCTGCTTCCATTCGTGCCGGCCCGCGTGCTGGGCGGCCTGCAGGATGTTACGCCATTCCGATTCCAGCCAGCCTGCCGCGTCTTCCGGCGAGCGTAATGCCGGGCTCGCGGTTGGTAGATGGGTGACCGGCGCCGGCATCCGGTGCCGGAACGGGTGAAGTACCCGGTCGGCCTCATCGGCTGCGTGCAGGTAGTAGTCAAGGAGCCGGCCGACTGCCTGCCGATGCTCGGGCCGGGGGTCCTCACGGGCGGCGCGCGCGGCCGCGTATTCGCGGATGAGGTCGTGGAAACGGAACTGACCGGCCGCGGCCCGGGTCAGCAGGTGATGATCGAGCAGGGCGTCGAGGGCCTTTTCTGCTTCGGCGAGGGTGCAGCCGCCTAGGGCGGCCGCACCCTGCAGGCTGACATGAGCGCACGGGTTCACGCCCAGCCGCCGGAAGAACCGCTGGTGGTCAGGTTCGAGGGCACGGTAGGACAGGTCGAAGGCAGTCATCACTTCCGGGCTGGCCGCGCCCGGGCCGCCCAAGCGGGCGGGCGACTGTGACAGTTCCTCGACCAGGTCGGCGAGCTTGGGTGGGTAGTCCTGCGCGAGCCGGCCGGCGGTGAGCTGGATCGCGAGCGGCAAGCGCCCGCACAACTGCACGGCGGTAGCGACCTCGTCCTGGTCGTGCGGCCGGCCTTGCCTCGCGATCCCCCGGAACAGCGTGATCGCGTCGTCGATAGACAGCACGTCGAGGGTCAGCGCGCGGGCGCCCTCGAGGTCGGGAAGGCTGCGCCGGGTGGTGATCAGGATCAGGGACCGGCCGGTCGTCGGCAGGAGCGGGCGGATCTGGTCATACCCGGCCGCGTCGTCGAGAATCAGGACGGCACGCCGGCGGCTCAGCTGGGCTCGCAATAGCGCGGCGCGCTCGCCGATGGCGTCAGGTATCTGGGTAGTCGGCGCGGTCAGCATCCGGAGCAGGCGGTGCAGCGCCTCATCCGCGTCGAGCGAAGGGTGCCCGGGGTCGTGGGTATGAAAGTTGAGGTAGAACATCCCGTCTGGGTACTGCCCGGAGACAATGCGGGCCGCGTGCACCGCCAGCGCGGTCTTCCCGACCCCGGGCATGCCCTCGATCACGCTGACCTGCGGGGTGTCGTCGTCCTCCTGGGTAAGCAGGCCGAGTTCCTCGCTGCGGCCGACGAACTCCACCGTCTCGGGCGGCAGCGTGTCTGACCGTGACACCAGGCCAGCGCGCCGCTCGGCGGGTCGCACGGAAAGCTGCGGGTCTTGGCGCAGGATGCGCTGATGCAGTTCGGAGAGCATTGGCCCCGGTTCGGTGCCCTGCTCATCGATAAGGCGGCTGCGGGTATCCCGGTAGAGGCTGAGTGCGTCACCCGGCCGGCCGATCCCGTACAGGGCCGTCATCTGGTGGGCGATGAAGGTCTCATCCAGCGGGTACTGGGCCAGCAGGTGGCGAAGCTCACCGACCAGGTCGGCATGACGGCCAAGTTCCAGCTCACACTCGACACGCTTGTGGATGGCCGCCCGGCGCTCCTCTTCGAGGCTGTCCCGCATCCGCCCCACCCAGTCGCCGCGGATCCCGGCGAGCGCCTGTCCGTGCCAGAGCGTGTCCGCCTCGCGCAGCAGCGAGGCCGCATGATCGTGGTCGCCGCTTGCGGTCAGGGCATCCGCTTGCCGGCGCAGGCGGCGGAACTGATGCAGGTCGACCGCCTCAGGGTCGACGTCGAGCTCGTAGCCGCTGGCCCGTCCCACCAGCGGGACGTTCTCGCCCAGGGCCAGCCGGAGCGACGCCCGAAGCCTGGTGATGTAGACCGAGAGACTCTCCCGGGCTTTGGGCGGAGGTTGCGTATCCCACAGCCGGTCAATGAGAGCCTCAGTCGGCACTATCGTGCGCGGCGTCAGCAGGAGGATGGCCAGGACACATCGCGCCCTGGTCGGCCCAAGGTCCCGCTGCTGCCCAGCCGACCAAAGCTCAACCGGGCCGAGCACCCGAAATTCCATGATCGCCTTGCGTCTTCTGCCGCCTGCGGGCTTAACCGCAGCCGGCATCCGAAAGGGATGTACGGAAACTCTCGCCTGCGTTGATACCCGTCACGCGCCCTTCTCACTCGGATCCTGGGAGAACTCGCGGTGAACGGGGAATGATCAGCCCCTGCCGGTCCGGCAGGGGGCTCAATTTCCACAGGTTTCGCCTAGGGCGCCGCCCCGGCCTGCGATGAAAGTGTAGAAGAACGTATTCGTGTGATTTCTGGGGCTGAAGGTATGAGTGGCAGTCGCAAGTGATACCTGATGTCATGCGGGCGGGCGTGGCGTGACACCACCGGCGGGATGCCCGTTGTTACCGGACTCCAGGGAACCCGGCAGAAGATCGGGCGCTGCCGCGGTCGCCCATGCGGCTAGGTCAGTAAGGCTCCCCCGGCAAGGCTCCGGCGAGTCGCGGTGGATATCCGGTACATCCGCGAGGATGCCCCCCGGATTGGTCCAAATGCCATATCCCGGGATGGATTGTGGTGTAGTTTTTCATATCTCAGATGACCTGATGTGAAGTTACCAATGAGGGGATCTTCTCGATGAAGACTCATAGGTCGTTATTGCATGCCGTCATGCGGACCGGCAGATCGGTGGGCGGCGCTCATCGTGCCGCCTCGAAGCGGACGGTTCGCGCTCGTGCGCAACGTGGGATTCTCGTTCTCGCTCTCATGGTGGGCGGCCTTGGCGCTGCCGCACTGACATTGCCGGGGCACGGCAGTGCTGGCCATGTTCACGCGAGCACACATCAGCCAGCGGTCGGCCGTGATGTCTCGGCGACTTCCGTCAAGGCCGTGCCCAGGCCCTGGATGTACTAGCCTTCGATCGCGTCGGCGACATGGCTGTATCCCGGCCCGGTCTCATTCTGCTGGACCGGCCGGCATATCCAAACGTCATGATATTCAGCGGCATGACGGCTGTTTCTTCCGCTGCCGAAAAGTCATCATGTGGCGTGTGGCGCTGCTCGCGGCATCCTGTTGTCGTGACAGCGCCGTTCGCGCGCTATTGACCGCGCTGCGCAATGCGATATTAGATGGCTGATTAGCGTGTTCACCGGGTCTCTGCCGGGCGCTGTCGTGTCCATTGGCATGGTCTGCGATGTTCCCGCTGCCGTGGCGTGGCCCGGCACCGTGATGTGAGACGGCCGCTGCGCCATCCTCATTGAGTTCCGGCCAAAGATCTCAAGAATGCGCAGCGCCACCAGATGGCTGCGGCGTTGCCAAACTTTCTCGTGCGCCGCGCCCCTCCGCGGCATCCTCAGGCCGGGTTTCCCCCGCTAGTCGCAGCGCAAGTCGCAGCGCAAGTCGCAGTGCTAATTGCGGATCGCCCGGTTTGTCGCTGGTTGACCTGGCGGATTCGGGATACAGGCCCGATTCTGGGCGCAATCACCTTCGTCGCCGCTGATGGCAGCCGTTGGTTGCCGAGTTGGCTCGCTGTGGTCCACGTTTCGCTTTATAGCTGTAGCCGTGCCAACATAATCAGTGATGTACTTGGGTACCCTTGTATACCCAAGGGTCAATTACGTTGACACCGCCGCCAGAACTGGCCGTGGCCCCCGGGCCAGCGTTCAGGTACTGCCGCGGAAGGGGGCCCTGACGTGTATTGGCAGGTATGGGTGAATCCCGGCCGGCTGGCCATGGCGCAGCAGATCCGGCCCCGATGCTGACCGTCCAGCCGTCCGTTGCCGTCCCGGTCTTGACCTTCGCGGCCGAACCACTCGGCGCACCGCCGCCGGTGCTGTGCTCCGGTGCCGCCGGTGACCTGGCTGGCCGGCCGGCCGGCGGCGATCCGATGCTCGTCCTGCGCCACCGCCCGGATGTGCTGCGCTCGCTGTCCGACACCACCCATTTCGGGATGGCCGGCGTCACCGACTCCGGCGAGCTGCGCCGGTGTCCGCTGACCGGGGCCGAGATGCAGTCGGCGGACGGAGGTTTGCTTAACATGAACCCCCCGCAGTTGCGCGAGTACCGGCAGCGGATCAACGGCTTGTTCACCCGGCACGCCGCCGAAGCGACCCGCCCGGCCATCGAGGCGCTCGCCGCGGACCTCTCTGCGGCATTGAGTGCCCACCGCGCCGCGGACGCCCTGGCCGGATTCGCGAAGCCGTTCACCGCGGCGGCGGTCTGCCGGGCCATGGGCATTCCCACCGAAGACTGGGACCGGGTGCTGGAGTTCTCCCGGGTCGCGTTCGCGGTCGTGGCCAGCGCGGACGCGGTGAGCAAGGTGGCCGCGGCGTGGGAAGACCTGTACAGCTATTACGCATCGATCGTCGCCGCGAAGCGGGCCCGGCCCGACGGGTCATTAACGTCACAGATGATCGTGGCGCTGGACGGCTACACGGCGAGCCAGGTCGTCCATGTCATCGGCACCGTGAGTAACGGCTTCGGAGCCATCCTCCCAGTTCTCGCCCGAGCTCTCACCGAAGTGGCGCAGCAGCCGCAGGTCATCGCGGCCGTCCTGCGAGGCGAGCGGACCTGGGCCTCGGTGGCCGCGCACCTGCTGAGTTACCGGGCCATGTTCCCGGTCGCTCTGCCCCGCGTGGCCCTGGCGGATACCTGGCTTGGCCGCCGGCTGGTCAGCAAGGGAACGGTAGTGCTGCCGTCGCTGATCGCCGCCGCCCATGATTCCGGCGGCCCGCCGCCGCGGAATATTGCCTTCGGGGTTGGCCCGCATTTCTGCCCGGGTGCCGCGCTGACGCGGGTGTGGCTAGCGAGCGCGCTCGCCGTGTTCTTCGGTGAGTTCCCCGCCGCCCGGCTGGCGGCCAGCCTGGATTGGCAGCCGGGAACGCTGTCGGTCCCGCGGGAAATAACGCTTGCGCTGCGCTGACCGTGCCTCACTCGCCGATGGCCGCCTTGGCGGCGTAGCCGGCGACGGCGGCCCTGATCGCTGCGACCATCGCGGCGCGGTCTCTCGGAAACGGGTGTTTCCCGTCCGCGTCAGCGAACGTCGTGTCGTACAGCAGGTGAGCGGCGGCCTCAGTCCAGCCGGGGCTGTTCAGGAACACCGCGCCGGAGTACTCGTGGCAGTTGATCCCGAATCCCGGCCCGGTGTTCACGGTCGCGACATCGCAGCCAGTGAGCGGGCCTTTGCTGAAGTCGGCGGTCACCGGGCCGAGGGGGGTGGTGAGCTCCACGGTGTGCTCCTTCATGGGTGCTCCTGGTGCCAAGCCCAGCCAGAGATCTCGCACACAAAGGTACCTATGGATATCCACGATGGCTATATAGCTATCCAGAGATAAACCAAAATATACGGTAATAGCCCTAGTAGTCCGGGGTTGTGCTAGCGTCATTCGCCATGGTGACGATGATCGACTCGGCCGCGGATGTACCCGTCTACCAGCAACTTGCCGCGATACTCCGGGGAAAGATCGACTCGGGCGAGATCCCGCCGCGCCGGGCTATCCCCAGCAAGCGTGTTCTGTCTGAGGAATACAGCGTGAGCCCTGGCACGGTCGAGCGCGCGGTTCAGGCGCTGCGCGCCGACGGTTACCTCAAAACCGTCATGGGCCGGGGGCTGTTTGTCCGGCCCATGGACGAACGGCAGAGCTAGCGCCGCGCTGTCTCAGCGCTCATCTGCCATTGCCGGCGGGCACTGCTGGCTGGCCGGAAGCGCTAGCGGATGTTTCAACTGCATGGCCATGGCGTGCTGGACGAGGGTAATCAAAGTCGTCTTGGCGGATCCCTGCGTTCGGGCATCGCACTCGATGACCGGCACCTCCTGGCTCACCGACAATGCTTCCTGCACATTGATGGTGGTGTGCGGGAACTCGCCGTGGAACCCGTTGACGCCCACAATGAACGGCAGGCCGGCCGCCTCGAAGTAGTCGACCGCGGGGAAAGATTCAGCCAGCCGGTGGGTGTCCACGAGGACCACAGCACCGATGGCCCCCTGGATGAGGTCATCCCACATGAACCAGAAACGGTGCTGCCCGGGCGTGCCGAACAGATACAGGATGAGCCCGGCGTCCAGAGTGACCCGGCCGAAGTCCATAGCCACCGTGGTGGTTGTCTTTTCCGGCACGTGGGCCAGATCATCAACGCCGCCGCTGGCGGCGGTCAGCAGCGCCTCGGTGGTAAGCGGCGTGATCTCCGAGACCGACCCGACGAAAGTGGTCTTGCCTACGCCGAAGCCGCCCGCCACGACGATCTTGACTGGCGTCATCACGGCTTCGGCCGGATTATCCTGCACGGACTGCGATCTTGCGAAATCCACTGTGTACCCTTCAACTGGTTAAGGTCCGGCTATCACCCTCTCCAGGGATTAACTGCCGTTCTCCGGCCGGAGCCCGCCGCGCATATCGGGCGTGAAGGCCTGGCCTACCCTCTCCACGAGCAGCGCCATCTCATAGGCCACCAGGCCCATGTCGCAATCCGCCGATGCGAGCACGGCCATGCTGGAACCATCGCTGATCGCCATCACCAGTAACAGCCCCTGCCGCATCTCGACCACCGTCTGCGTTACGGCTCCGCCTTCGAACACGCGGGCCGCACCTTGGGTCAGGCTGGTCAGCCCGGAGGTCACCGCGGCCAGCTGGTCCGCCCGGTCCTGCGGAAACCCATCCGAGAAGGCCAGCGGCAAGCCATCCGCCGAAACAACGATCGCATGGGCTACGGACGGCACCCGCCCGGCGAAATTCGTGATAAGCCAATTCAGATCCTGCGCTGAAGAAGTCAGCGGGCTCACCGGTTTTCCTCTCCGCGTGGCCTCGGGGTGACCAGCTGGGTGATCTCGTGAGGTGATCGTGATCGCGGGTTATCTGGCATCGTCTGCCTCACCGCTGGTACGTGGCTCATCCAGGGGGGTGGCCGCGCGCGCCTTCCTGATCCCCTGCTGGAAGCTGGCCAGGCGTTCTCTCGCCTGCGCGGCGGACCGTGCGGGCACGGGCGGTGCTGGCGCCACGGAGGGGTCAGCGCCCCCGGGCACCAGGTTCGCCTTCGGCACCCGCTTAGGCAGCCCCGCCCCGGTGAATCCGGCGGACACCGGTGCCTGCACCACTTCGGCCGCCCGCCATCCCGCATCCGCGGGTGACGACCAGCCGGTCGAGCCCGAGTCCACGGCGGGAGCCGATCTGTCCACCGCAGGCCTGCCGCGCCGGAACCAATCGGACTCCACTGATTCGAAGATAGGCAGCCGGTTCTCCTGCCCATTGCTCACCGGTGGTGACGCGGTCAGGTCATGAGGCGGCCGGGCCGGTCCGGGCCGTTCGGCCGCGGGCACGGTCACCGCCACGTTCGCCGGCGGTGCGCCCAGGCCCGGCGGTGCGCCCAGGCCCGGCGGTGCGCCCAGG
>CAYPQM010000010.1:0-18478 GCA_964412845.1 uncultured Streptosporangiaceae bacterium | reverse complement strand
CCGGCGGTGCGCCCAGGCCCGGCGGTGCGCCCAGGCCCGGCGGTGCGCCCAGGGCCGACGGTGCAGTCAGCACTGACGGTGCGGAAAGGACCGCAGTCCGGTCCAGGCCGCCGCTGGCCCTGGCCGCCGTATTTCCGGTCTCGGGCTGAGCCGGCTCAAACCGCGACACGCGCGCAGCTGACACCGCCCGAGCAGCCTCCGCACGGTCATGGGCCTGGTCGGCGGCTGGCCCTGTCCCTGTCCTTCTGGTCATGGCGTCAGCCATGGGGGGCTGGAACCGGCGCAAGCCCAGGGTGGAACCGAGCGGCTCGCGCGAGACCACTTCGTCAGGAAGCCAGACCAGGGCAGTCAGGCCCCCGGTGGGGGCGGGCCGGAGCCGTACCCGGATCCCGTGCCTGGCCGCCAGCCGGGCGACCACGAACAGTCCCATCCGGCGGGAGACCGCGACATCCACGACCGGGGGATTGTCCAGCCGCCAGTTGGCGTGAGCCATCTCCTCGGCCGGCATTCCGACGCCCTGGTCGGTGATGTCCAATAGTGCGCCGCCGCTGCTGAGCAGGTGGCCCGACACGTGCACTGGTGTTCCTGAGGGGGAGAACGTGGTCGCGTTCTCGGCCAGCTCGGACAGCAGGTGGACAACGTCGCTGACCGCCTGCCCGCGGACTGCGATTCCCGGCTGGATGTTCGGCGTGACGCGCTCGTAATGCTCGATCTCCGACACCGCCGCACGCAGCACGTCCACCAGCACCACCGGTTCGGCCCATCGCCGGGACAGTTCGTGGCCCGCCAGAACCAGCAGGTTCTCCGAGTTACGGCGCATCCTGGTGGCCAGGTGGTCCATCTGGAACAGGTTCGCCAGCCGCTCAGAATCCTGCTCGCCCTGCTCCAGGTCGTCGATGAGGCGGATCTGGCGCTCCACGAGCGACTGGCTGCGGCGGGAGAGGTTCACGAACATGGCGTTGATGTTCCCGCGCAGCGCTGCCTCGTTGGCCGCCAGCCGCACCGCCTCCTTGTGGACCTGGTCGAACGCCCGGGCGACCTCGCCAATCTCGTCGGTGGAGTCCACCTCGATGGGCTCCACCTCCAGCGGCGCGTCGGTGCCACCGCCCCCGCTCATCCAGCGAACGGTCTCCGGCAGCCGCACCCCCGCCACCTCAAGCGCACCGGCTCGCAGCCTGTGCAGCGGGCGGGTCATGGAGCGGCTCACGGCGATGGTGAAGAACAGCGCCAGGGCCAGCACCAGCAGCACCGCGATGCCCTCGATCAGCGCCGAGCTGATCGACTTGTCCCGCAGCGAGCCGCTCTGGCTGATGATCGAGGACATGAATCCCTGCTCGACTTGGTGCAGGCTGGCCACCAGGTACGCGGAACCGTTGGCGGCATTGGTGAAGGCCGGGTTCTCCGCCGAGGAGCCACCGTCCAGGGCCAGCGCGATTGCTTGCTGCACCTGCGCCTGCGCCCGGTCGGCCTGCGCCGAGGACAGCGCGTTTTCGTAGAACTGGCGCTGGCTGCCGGTGGCGGTGAGGCTGAACTGGGCCAGGTCAGCCTGCTGCTGTGCCTGCGCCGCGTTGACGGCAGAAAGCTGGCCGGGCTGGAACTGGGCCGCGCCCACCAGGTCGGGGGTGAGGGCTGAGGTGAGGATCGCCTGTTCCTGCGACACCTCTTCCTTCATGCCGGAGATGAGGCCCATGACCCGGACGGTGTCGGCCAGCGTCGCGTCGTTGTTGCCCGTCGCGATTTCGTTGCCAAGCGCGAGTAGCTGCTCGATCGTGCTGGCGTACTGCTGGATCACCACCAGCGAGGGAATCTGCGTGCCGGTCGCGAAGCTGCGGAGGGCCTGGAGCCCATCGATCGCGGTGATCGCCCCGCGTGCCTCCCGCTGGGCCACCGCCGGGTAGGACGTGCCAATGGCCGCGGCCAGGCTCCGCACCCGCGCGGCGAGCTGATCGGTGGCGTGATGATCCTGGGCGAGGACCGCTAATTCGGGTGTGGCCGCCGCGCCAGGTGAGCCGCGACCGCCTCCTCCCGGACCCACCGTGATGTACCTGATGGTGTCTTCGCGTTCGGCCTGCAGCGCCTGGATCAGGCTAGTGATCTCCCCGCCCAGCCTGGAGAACTGCTCCACCCGCTGATAGGCCAGGGCGCTGCGGGCGGAGGACACCACGCTGACGCCACAGAGAATCACAGCGGCCAGCGTGGGCAGGGTGACCAGCAGACGGAGCCGGGACCGCAACCGCCAGTTCTTCAGCGGATAACGGAACGCCTGCCGCGCTGGGGCGGGGGCCGTGGGCAGGCTGCCCAGGAACGTGCTGCCGCCGTCCACCGCACTGGTATCGGGCGGCGCACCGCCATTAGAAAATGATCGCCCTCCGCCCGGAGCCACATCTGGTGGCGCCGTGGCGGTCTGGACCGCTAGCCGGGGGGTCGCGTCAGGGGTCGAGCTGGTTGTACTCCCTTGCCTGGACCGCACAGTATCTGCACCTCTCACCCCGGCGCATACCGAGCCGCGGGCGCCCAAGCGGAGCCGAAATGGCGGCACCGTTTACGGGCAGCCATTGTGTACGCGGCAACAGAGTCACGGGCCAACTGTAACGCCCGGCCGGCCATCTCATGGCAACTGTGACTATTGTTACTAAAGTTGTCTTTTATGACGCCCGGGTCTGTTGTCAACATGTCCTGGGCGCGGTTTGCGGTAAAAACCTGCCTTCGGGCGCGCGGTTTCGCCGGACGAGCTAGCCTCAGCCGAAGCCGGGGTCTCGTGGCACTACTGTCGTTCTTCGGGAATGCCACTTTTGTCCATTATCCATGCATATAGGACATAAGGGAGTCTTCATGGGGCTTCGGGCTAAGGCTTGCGCGGGTCGTGGCGGCGTGATGCGCCGGTCGGGTATCACCCTGGTGCTGGCCCTGCTGTTATTGCTCGCGGCAGGCTGCCGCATGTCAGGTCAGGCGGCGGGGAGCCAGCAGCTCACGATTGCGGTCGTGCCGGGCTTCGCCAACGCCCCGCTGCAGGTGGCGGTCAAGGACGGGTTGTTCACCCAGCATCGGGTGGACGTGACGGTGCAGACGTACCAGACCCTCCAGCAGGCCTACGCTGCGCTGACCAGCGGCCAGGCCGATGTCATCAGCGGCGATTATGCCGGGCTGCTCTACATGCAGGCCCATGCGCCCCACGCGCAGCTGCGGCTGATCGCGGACGGGTACGACGCGACGCCGGGCGTGATGGAGATTCTCACCCTGCCGGGCTCGGATATCACGACCCCACAGGACCTGGAGGGGGTAGCCGTCGCCACCCCGCCGCAGCAACTGGCCTCCTTCTCCACCCACGCCCCGTACAACATCGAGACCCTGGCCACCGAGGCGGCGCTGCAGAGTGATGGGGTGAGCCCGTCCGGTGTCGAATGGCAGGCCATGGCGCCGGGCAGCATGATCAGTGCCTTGCGCGATCACGCGGTCAGCGCGATCGTGACGACTCAGCCGTACATCCTGCAGGCGGAGACCGAGCTCGGGGCCGTTGAACTGCTCGACGTGTGCAGCGGCGTTACCGCCAGCCTGCCCCTGTCGGGGTACTTCAGCACGGACGGTTTCGCTCGCGGTCATCCCGCCGCTCTGCGCAGCTTCCAGGCCGCACTCAGCGCGGCGAACGCCAGTACGGCACAGTCCGGCACCGTGCAGTCAGTTCTGCGGACGCTGCCAGGGATGTCCACCCGGGAAGCCGCCTTGGTGACCATCGGGCAGTACCCGACATTTCTGAGCGTCGGCCAGGTCCAGCGGGTGGCCGATCTCATGTACGGAACTGGGATGATCACCACCACGGTCTCCGTAAAGAACCTGCTGTTCCGGTGAGCCGCCGCCCTGGATGATGCCGTCACGGCCCTGGGCGACCAGTGCCGAAGCGCCGAAGGCGGAGGGCCCCCCGGGGCCCTCCGCAGCTGGTTCCCCGGGTTCTGACCCGGCGGCTGGGGCGGTCAGGCGAGGAAGGCGAAGCGCTCGAAGTTGAAGTTGGACAGCGGCTGGCCGACCTTTCCGGCCGAGTATCCGGTTATCTTGCTGCTGTAAGCGTCAAGCACGTCGATGAAAGCCGGGATGATGTAACCGCCCTGGGTAAAGTCGAAATTCTGCATCTGGTAGAGGAGTTCTTTTCGCAACGACGGGCTGGCGGTAGCGTTCGCCTGGTCGTAGAGGCTTGTGTACTGGGTGTTGCTGGTGTGCGTCTCGTTGAACGGCGAGCCGTTGAGCATCGACTCCGCCACCTGTGCGAGGTAGGGATAGTAGTTGTAATAGTCCTGGGCGAATGGCCATTTGAGGTAGTTGGGGCCGAAAAAGACGCTGGACGGGACGTTGTTCAGTTTGATCGTGACTCCCGCCGCCTTGGCCTGAGCAGCCAGCACGGTCGCCATCGCAACCGTGCCCGTGGCCACCGCCGACGTGGTGAGGCTCACCGTCAGGCCGTCTTGGCCGGCCTTCTTCAGCAGGAATTTAGCCTGCTGGATGTCGCCCTGGGCGGGCCGGGCCAGCGAGTGGTCGAAGTCGGGGTCATAGGGGGAGAAGATGTCGTTCGCGATCACCCCGTAACTGTCGAGCGCCGAGTCGATCAACTGCGGGCGGTCGACGAGCAGCCGCATGGCCTGACGGACATTGACGTCGTTGAACGGAGGCTGATCGATACGCATCGTAAATGGGATGATCTCACCGGAGTGCGAGACGACCGTTTTGATGCCGCTGGTGGTGGCCAATGAAGCGATCTGCGGCCCGTCAAGCGCGCCGGCCCCATGGATAACGCCGGTGGTCAGCGCATCCTGAAGGGTGGTGTTGTCACTGAAATCGATGATGGTCAGGGTATCGACGTAGGGGAGCCCGGACTTCCAGTAATGCTGGTTGCGCGCGAACACGCTGCGCTGGCCTGGCGTGAAGCTTTGATAAGTAAAAGGTCCGGTGCCGACCGGCTTGGCCGGAGCGAAATTGGCAGGCGCGATGTACAGGTTGTACCAGAATGATGCCAGTTGCTCAGCGAAGCTGGCGAATGGCTTGGTCATCTTAACCAGGACGGTGTGCTTGTCGAGTGCCTTCGTGCCTTTGAGGTCGATCGGGCCGAGGCCGAACTTCCCGGTGAAATTGTTGGAGAAGATCCGCTGGAACGTGAAGATGACGTCTTGGGCGGTGAAGTCCTTGCCGTCGTGGAAGGTGACGCCGGGGCGGAGGCTGATGACCCACTCGGAGAGCGATCCTTGATGCGCAGTGATCGACTCGGCCAGCACGTACTCGATCTGCGCCTGCGCGTTGAGCTGCACTAAGGGCTGGTAGAGCGACTGCAGGCGGGAAGTGTCAAGGTAGGTGAGGCTCTTGTGCGGGTCAAGGGTGTCCGAACTGGAGCCGCCGGTGAGGCCTAGCTTCAGATCGCCGCCACGCCGCAGCGGATGGCTCGCCTGGCTCGGCTGCTTGGAGGTGCCGGAACTGGATCCGCCGCACGCGGCCAGTAAGCCTCCGGCACTCGCCACGGCTCCGGTGGCGGCAATCCCGCGCAGGAATTGGCGCCGCCCCAATTCTTCTCCTGGCCGCGGCGTACTGCTCTGATCTGATCTATCCACGGGACTTACCTCCACGGGTTCACCTATTGATGCAAGCCGTGTTCCGGGGATGAGCAGATGGGCGCATCGCGGCCCAGCCGCGGCATCAAAGCGCCAATCATCCGGAAAACGGCATGTGCGGATAACGGTCATAATCTCACAAGGCGGATGGTCACGCCAGCCGGTTGGTGCCGCTATAGCAGATAAGCCAATCTAGGCTCAGCGGCGGAGTAGCTGGCGAAGAACACGCATGCTGGCCCGGGCATCCGCGCGACCGGCGCACGGCCCGGTGGCTTTTGCCTGATATGCCCTTCTTGTCGGATTGGATCACCGTGGCGGCCCCCGCCCGGCCGGGAGCGGGACTTCGGTGCGGGAATACGCTCTGGTGACTGCTCAGTCGGCAACAAGGAGCACTTTCCCGACGTGCTGGCACCGTTCGAGGAAACGATGCGCGCCGGCGGCGTCGCTGATGGGGAAGGTGGCGGCGATGGGCACTTGGATGGACCCGCGCCGGATGAGTTCCAGCGCGGTCGTAAGCTCGTCGGGCGGCGCCAGCCGGAACCCAATGATCCGCCAGCCGTTCCTGAACAGGGGAATCAGGTCAAGCGGGACCACCTCGCCGGCATGCGCGCCGCAGGTGACCAGCGTGCCTTCCTCGCGCAGCACGGACAGATGCGCCCCGAAAAGCTCGCCCCCCACGGTGTCGAGGACCGCGTCGAAACGGCAGCCACCCGTAGCGCGCATCAGGTTCGTGCCGATGTCGCCTCCGTCCCGGACGACGACCATGTCCGCGCCGAGCGATGCGACCCGGCCGGCCTTGGCCGCCGCGCCGACCGTCGCGACCACAGTTGCCCCGGCCAGCTTGGCGCATTGGACCAGCGCGCTCGCCACGCCACCCGAGGCCGAAGGAACGAGCACGAGGTCGCCGGGCCGGACGAGCGCCAGTCGGTTCACCATGTGCCACGCGGTACTGACGACACACTGCCCGGCGGCCACCGCAATGGGGTCGTCCGCGGGTTCGAGGGGGACGACCACCTGGGCCGGCACACAGACAAACTCGCCGTACCCGCCCCACCGGGTGGTGCCGAATATCTCGAAGGCCTCACAAAGATCCGGTCTCCACTTGGCGCACTGAGCGCAGCGGCCGCAACTGTACTGCTGCAGAGCGGTCACCAGATCCCCGGTGTGGATGGGCCCGGCCCGATCGCCAACCCCGACGACCGTTCCAGTGAACTCGGCCCCTAAGACCATGGGTAGCTCGAAAGGCCACCGGGACGTCCCGGCGCGGGAGTCAAGGTCCGAGTGGTTGACTCCGCAGGCCTGCACCTGGACCAGGACGTCCCCTGGGCCGATCACGGGATCGGGGATGTCCGCGTACTGCATCGCCTCCGCGGGCCCGTATTCGTAGAATGCCGCCGCTTTCACTGCCCGTGACCTCCGAGTATGAGTTGGAGTTGCCCCCCGGCAGCTTGACGTCGACCGGCCGGCCGGGAGAAGCCTCGGTAGGCCCCCAGCCGACATCGACCATTAGGTTGATACTGCTGATATGGGTGGCATCCTCCGATGCGGGAGCGCGATCGTCGCAGCGATGTCTCGCGGGCCGAAAACCCGCCCGAGCTTCGTCACATCCGTTCCGTTTGTCACTCGGTGAACGCAACGCTCGAAGTTGAAGTCGGACACCAGCTGCCCCAAACTCCACTGACATAAGGCCAGGGCTATCAGGCGGTTCGAAGGTGAATGCGCACAGCCTCGACCAGACAGCCTGGGCTGATGGTAGCGAGGCTGCCCGGTGCTCGGGGTTTGTGCTGTGAGGAGAATATCTCCGCGAAGGGCGGGATACAGGCTGATTCCGGCAATAGGCCACTCGCCGGAACCCGCGCAATCTCGGTCGATAGGCCTATGTAACCGATCAGCAAGAACAGAACGAGGGCCGGCCTGAACCGCGCTTCGCGTTCGCGGCACGCTCCTCGGCGCCTGGCCCCGTCCACCCGGTGCCGGGGGCGCGAGTCACATCGCCGGGCCCGGGTCATGTCGTTGCCGCAGCGGCCGGGCTGCGGTAGAAATGGGGGTCAGTCCGCTAGGACGGTAGTTCTCGCCGAGGCCTCTTTCGGCTGGATAATCTGGATAATGAGGCGGCGGACGACCGGACGGGTACTGGCGGACTCCGCCGCCCAGGCTGGCGGGAGGGATCGACGACGTGGCAGGCGCCGCCGCGGCTCCGCGGCCGGAGCCTAGCGGGGCATTAGGCTCCCCGCCCGCCGTCCGGCTGCAGGCGGGCCGTCAGGCCCATCCGGTCCGGCACCTCCTCGGCCAGCGGGCCGTTGTCGGCGTGTTCACCTTATTCGTCGTGTCCGTCCTGGTGTTCGCGGCCACCGAGGTGCTGCCGGGCAACGCGGCTAACGCGGTTCTCGGGCGCAATGCGGCCGGCGACCCGGTGGCGTTGCACCGACTGGAAGTGGCACTGCACCTCAATCGCGGGCTGCTCGACCAGTACTGGCTCTGGTTCTCCGGTTTATTCACCGGCCACCTCGGCCACTCACTGGTCAACGGGCAGCCGGTCTGGGGTTACGTCGAACCACGGCTCATCGACTCCGCCGTGCTCATGCTGGTCACGGGGGTGGCCGGCACGGTGATCGGCCTCGCGCTCGGCGCACTCGCCGCGCTCCGCAAGGATGGCTGGTTCGACCACGTCACCTCGGTCACCGCGCTGGCCGTGACCTCACTGCCGGAGTTCGTGGTCGCGATCGGCCTGGTCATCCTGTTCTCGACCGTGGTCACCCACCTGCTGCCCGCGGTGTCCCTGCTGCAGCCGGGCACGTATGCCTGGGACGCCCCGCGGTTGCTGATCCTGCCGGTGGTGACTCTGGTCATCGTGATCGTGCCTTATATACAGCGGATGATGCGGGCCGCGATGATCGAGGCCCTTGAGTCCGACTACGTGGAGATGGCCAGGCTCAAGGGCGTGCCGATGTGGCGGATCGTGCTCATGCACGCACTGCCCAACGTCACCGCGCCGACTATTCAGGTCATCGGGCTGAACTTCCTGTACCTGGCGGGCGGGGTGGTCATCGTGGAGTACGTCTTCGCCTTCCCCGGTATCGGCCAGGGGCTGGTCTACGCCGTCGATAACCGGGATATCCCGGTCATCCAGTTCATCGTGGTGGTGCTGGCCGCGTTCTACGTGCTCATGAACATAGTGACCGATCTGATCGTGCTGCTGGCCACGCCGCGGCACCGGATTCCCAGGTAGGAGCGGAGGCCCGGGGTATGTATGACCGCTACTGATCCGCGCGCAGTCACGCATGCCCAGCCGGATGCGGAGCGGATCCGCCGTTACCAGTGGCTGGCCATACTGGGCCCGGCGGTGCGCACCCCACGTGGCGCCGCCGGGCTGGGGCTTGTCTCATTCGTCGTGGCGATCGCGGCCATCGGGCCGTTCGTGGCGCCGTACCCGTCGGACGCGCTGCTCACCCTCCCCTTCGGGAAGCCGTCCGGGCACTTCCTTCTCGGCGGCGACTTCCTGGGCCGCGATGTCCTGTCCCGGGTCCTGGACGGTGGGTGGCTGCTCCTGCTGATGGCAGTCACTGCGACAGCGATCGGGATCGCCGTTGGTGCGGCAGCCGGTATCAGCGCCGCCTATCTTCGGGGGCACATCGACGGGCTGATCATGCGGACCGTAGACGTGATCTTGGCGTTCCCCCAGCTGGTGTTCGCCCTGCTGCTGCTGAGCATTCTGGGCCCCAAGCTGTGGCTGATCGTGCTCGCCGTCGGGATGACCCACGCGCCCGCGGTCGCCCGGGTGCTGCGGTCCACGACCCTCGACATCTCCGAGCGAGACTACGTGAAGGTGGCCGAACTCCAGGGGATGCGGCCCGCCGCGGTGATGGTCAAGGAGATCCTGCCCAGCCTGAGCACTCCGCTGATGGTGGAGGCGGGACTGCGGCTGACCTATTCGATCATCATCATGACGGGGCTGGCGTTCCTGGGATTCGGCCAGCCGCCGCCCGCCGCCAACTGGGGGACCATGATCAATGAGAACCGGGCCGGCCTGTCCCTGAATCCGTGGGCGGTGATCATTCCGGCCACGGTGATCGCCCTTCTCACCATCGGCACGAACATCCTGACCGACGCGATCGGCCGGGTGGCGCTCGGCGTGGACCGCGGGACCGAGGAGACGGCGCTCGTGGGCGACCTGGGCCTGACCGAGGGCAGGATGACGTGAGCGCCGACGGCACGCCAGCCACCGCGGCCGGGAATGGCGCGGCCGGGAATGGCGCGGCCGGGTTTTCCGGGGATTTCCGGCTCGATGTCCGCGGGCTGGAGATCCGGAGCGGTCGCCGCGGCCCCCTGGTCGTGACCGGGGTCTCCTTCGCGGTGCGGCCAGGTGAGCTGCTCGGCCTGGTCGGTGAGTCCGGGTCGGGGAAGACCACAGTCGCGCTCGCCCTGCTGGGCCACACCCGGCGTGGTCTGTCCGTCACCGGCGGCGAGATCTGCGTGGACGGGGTGGACCTGCTGCGTCTCACCCCCGGCGAGTTGCGTCAGGTGCGCGGAGCCAAGGTCAGCTACGTGCCGCAGGACCCGGCGGCGGCGCTGAACCCAGCCCTGCGGATTGGCTACCAGCTACGAGAGGCGCTGCGGGTGCACGCCGGGATCGTCGACGATCCTGAGTCCCGGATTCTCGAGGTCATGCGCGAGGCATACCTGGACGCGACACCGGACATGCTGCGGCGGTACCCGCACCAGCTGTCGGGTGGCCAGCAGCAGCGCGTCGGGCTGGCCATGGCCTTTGCCTGCCGGCCCTCGCTCATCGTGCTGGACGAGCCCACGACCGGCCTTGACGTATCCACCCAGCGTCACATCCTGGACACCATGCGGGGCCTGTGCCGCGGCTACGGGGTCGCGGCCGTCTACGTCAGCCACGACTTGGCCGTGGTCAGCGAACTGGTGACCGAGGTAGCCGTCATGTACGCCGGCCGCATCGTCGAGGCTGGCCCCACGACCATGCTGTTCCCCCAGCCGCTGCACCCCTATACTCGCGGGCTGCTGGCCTCCGTGCCCACCCTGGAAAGCGCCGATCGGCTGACCGGCATCCCCGGGCAGCAGCCGCCGCCCGGGCAGCGCGGCCCCGGTTGCGCGTTCGCCCCCCGCTGCGATCTCGCGCTCGATGAGTGCCGGGTCCGCGAGCCCGAGCAGGTTGCGGTGGCGGGCCGCACGGTGCGCTGCTTGCGGGTGGCGCAGGTTACGGCCGGGAGGACGGAGCACCCAGTGCCCGCGCCCGTAGCCGCGGCCGCGGCCGCGCCGGGGACGGCGGTGCTGTCTCTCCGGGAGGTTTCGGCCAGCTACGGTTCCGTGCCGGTGCTCTCCGGCATCGACCTGGACGTGCCCTCGCGGGCCTGCGTCGCCGTCGTCGGCGAGTCCGGTTCGGGCAAGACGACGCTGGCCCGCTGCATCATCGGGCTGCACCAGAACTGGACGGGCGAAATCACCCTGCAGGGCGCCCGGCTGGCCCGCGGCGCCCGCCATCGCCCGAAGCAGGCGCTGAAGCAGATCCAGTGCGTTTTCCAGAACCCCTATACCTCCCTCAACCCCAGGAAGACAGTCGGCCAGATTGTGGCTGAGCCGTTGCGCCGCTTCCTGGGTCTGTCCCGCAGCGAGCAAACCGAGCGGGTGGTCAGCGTGCTCGATGACGTCGCCCTCGGCGGCGGCTTCCTGTCCCGCTATCCCGATCAGCTATCGGGCGGGGAACGGCAGCGGGTGGCGATCGCCCGTGCTCTCGTGGTCGAGCCGGACCTGCTCGTGTGCGACGAGGTCACCTCGGCGCTGGACGTCTCGGTGCAGGCGGTCATCGTAGAACTGCTCCGCACCGTCCAAGCTCAGCGTGACCTCGCCATGATCTTCATCACGCACAACCTGGCCCTGGTCCGCAGTGTCGCCCAGTTCGCGGTGGTACTTCGGCAGGGTGAAATCGTCGAGGCCGGGCCGGTGGAACAGGTTCTCGCCCAGCCCAGCCACCGCTACACCGCCGGGCTGATGGCCGACGTGCCGCGGCTGGCCAGACCAGTTCCGCCCCCGTGAGCCCCGGGTAGCCCGGTCCGCCGCACCGATCCCGCCGAAACGAGTCGCTAGCCTCGGCCTCTCCGTCGCTGGAGGTACCGGATCAGCCTTCTGATGAGGATGAAGATGAAGATGCTTCTCACCTCCGTCCGGACGAGACGATGCCGGTGGGCGCACGGCAGAGCGGTCAGTTCGATCTGCTCGTCATCGAGCATCCCACGGACTGGTCGTCATGGAGCGCCCGCGGAACTGCCGCACTAGCCTGGGTGGGTGGTGTCGTCGGGCGAGGTCTACCGAACGCTTGGTGAGGCGGCCTGGTCGTGGGTTCTGGGTCACATCCGCGATGAGGATGGCCCATGGCTGCCCGAGGCGGTACCGGATGGTGAGCGCCCGGCAGTCCCGGGCCCGGATCGTGACTCGCTGTATGCAGGGATCGGCGGCTTGGCCCCGGTGCTGGCCGAGATCGGACAGTCTCGCGCGCTGACCGACGTGGAGCGAGCTCTCGCGACCGGGATCGTCGCGCGGCTCTCGGCCAACGCCCGCGGCCGGACAGAACCGTCGCTGTACGACGGGCTGGGCGGGGACGTGACGGCGCTGCGGCTGCTAGCCCCGGGCAGTGAGCAGGTCGCGATGCAGCGGCTCGCCGACCTGATGACGCCCGCCGGGTGGAACAGCACGCTGGACATCGAGCCGGGCTCCCATGCGCCGGTGACGGATCTGGTCCTGGGCACCGCCGGCGTGCTGCTGGCCGTGGTCTGGGCCGGCGGTGAGCATGCAGCGGAACTCGCGGCCACCGGTGGTGAGGCCCTGCTACGGGTCGCGGACCCGACCGAGGCCGGCCTGGACTGGGGGATGGTCCCTGGCTCATCCGGCAGGATGCCGAACTATTCGCACGGTACCGCCGGGGTGGCAACGGCCCTGGCGGTAGCCGGGACGGCCCTGCGCCGCGATGACTTCGTCGCTGCCGCGCGGCAGGGCGCGCAGCACCTGCTCGCCGTGGGCTCGCTGGACAACGACGGGTTCGTTGTTCCGCATACCATCCCGCCCAGCGCCCGCGAGGTGGAGCCGGTGACTTACTCCTGGTGCCATGGACCGACCGGAACCTCGCACCTGTTCGCGGCGCTGGCTCACGCGGGGGTGGACGAGGTCGCCGGGTTCGGGGTGCCGGGGCTGCGGCAGCGTTGCCTGCACTCGGTCCTGACCTCCGGGGTGCCACGGCGGCTCCGCCCCGGGTTCTGGGACAACGACGGGCGCTGTTGCGGCACGGCGGGGGTGGCAGACGTGCTGCTCGACGCGGCGCAGGACGACACGGACGACGCGCGGGCCGACACCCTGCTGCAGGCGGCCCGCGGAATGGCAGACGCCCTGGTCGAGCGCGCAATCCGGGATGATGACGGTGCGCGGTGGCGGTTCCTGGAGCACCGCCGGGACCCGCCGCTGCTTCCGCCGGGTACCTCGTGGATGCAAGGGGCCGCAGGGATCGCCGCGTTCCTGCTCCGCCTAGCCCGGGTCACCGATGAGGGTCTCCGTGCCCCGGTCGTCGATCGCCCCGACCAGTGGTGGGCCGTCCCCGCCTCGCTACGTAGCGTCTAGGTCGTCCGGGGCACGCATCCGCCACGCGTCGGTCACGAGTTCCGCCAGGCGATCGACATCCACCTCGCCCAGTCGCAACATCACCAGCGGCCAGCCGTCGTAGCCGGACGTGGTGAAGAAGACCTCGGGCTCGCCGAGGAGGAGAGCCTGCTTCTCGGCCTCGTCGCCGACATACAGCACCGCGATGTCGGTCCGGATGAGCCGCGGCTGGCCTGGTCTGCGCTCGGGGTAGGACCAGACGAACCCCTTGTTGGCCACCCGGAAGTCGAAGCCGTCGCTCTCGATTTCCGTCACGTGCGGCAGGGCCAGCGCCAGGCTGCGTACGTCGTCGGCGTCAGCCATCGAGGTCCCTCCGAGATCGCGCCACCTGTACCCGGACAGGGTAGACGTGGGCACCGACAGCCGGAGTGCGCGGCGCTCTGTCCCCGGCCCGGTAGTTGCGGAACACGGGCATCATAAGTTCCGTACCAACTCGTTCATATGAGGAGTGCCCCATGGACCTTGGCCTGCACGGCAGCCGTGCGCTGATCACCGGGGGGAGCCGGGGAATCGGCTTCGCGGTCGCCGATGCGCTGGCCGCCGAGGGAGTGGCCGTCGGCTTGGTCGCCCGCGACGCCGATGGCCTGGCCGCTGCGGCCGGGCGGCTGGCCAGCCGGGGGACACCCGTTGCCACCGCGGCGGCTGACGTCACCGACACGGTCGCGCTGAACCGCGCGGTCGATGACATCGCGGCCGCGCTCGGCGGCCTTGACCATCTGGTGGCCAATGCGGGCGGCACCGTCGGCAGCGGAAACCTCACCAGTTCCGCTCCCGGCGACTTCACCGCGACATTCGCGCTCAACGCAGGTCATGCCGCGGAGTTGATCCGGGCCGGCCTGAGCCACCTGCGGGCCGCCGGCGGTGGCGCCGTCGTGATCATCTCGTCGATCACCGGCATGCGCCCGGCGCCGCGCACTGCCTATGCCGCCGCCAAGGCGGCAGAGATTCATCTCGCGGCGACCGCCGCCCAGGAACTGGCGCCGGACGGCATCCGGGTGAATGCTGTCAGCCCAGGATCCATCCTGTTCCCCGGCGGCTCGTGGGAGGCTTTCGCCCGCGCCAATCCCGGGGACTTCGGCACCTTCCTGGGCACCCAGTTTCCATTCGGCCGCCTCGGGCATCCGCAGGAGGTCGGCGACGTGGTCGCCTTTCTGCTGTCCGCGCGGGCCTCGTGGATCACCGGCGCGAACATCGTCGTCGATGGCGGCCAGCGCTATCCCAGCGCCCGCCGTTTCGACTGATCTTCATCCGCTTCACGACCTGATCCTGCGAGGGCCAGGTAGCTAAGCGTGGGCGTCGCAATGGATGTGGCTGGCGGCCGGGACGGCGCTGGCGACGGCGGCCTCCACCTGCCGGGTAACCTGTCCGGCCTGGGCGAGGGAGATGGCGCCGTCGAGCTGGCCGTCAACTTCCAGCACGAGGCTGCGGCCCATCCAGCGGCCCCGAACGGTGGCCGACCGCACGCCCCGGACTGTCATCGCTGCCTTCGTCGCGGTGTCCAGGTCACTAGGGTCGATCCCGTCCATCAGCCGGATGATCATGTCTTTGGTGACCTGGTAGCCGACGTGGCCGATGAAGGCGGTGACCGCGAGGCCAGCGACCGGGTCGCCCCACCGGTATCCGGCGGCGGTCAGCGCGAGCCCGGCGAGGGCGCCCAGTGAGGAGATCGCGTCCAGCCACGAGTGCCGTGCGTCAGCGATCAGGGTGAGCGATCCGATCCGGGTACCCACCCGCCGCTTGTAGCGGGCGACCGCCTGGTTGCCGATGATGCCGAGGACCGCGCCGGCCATGCCGACCTGCACGTCGGTGGTCGTGCCGTGCGCGATCAGCTTGTGGTAGCTCGCGTAGCCGGCGAACACCGCGCTGAGCCAGATCACCACGGCGACGCCCAGCCCGGCCAGATCCTCGGCCCGCTCATAGCCGTAGGGGTGGGAGCGGGATGCAGGTTTCCTGGACACCCGGAAACCGAGGAAGACCACGGCGGAGGTGGACACATCAGACAGGTTGTGGATCGCGTCGCTCAGCAGCGCCACCGATCCGGTGAATACCGCGAGCAGCAGTTCCAGCACGCCGGTCAGTGCCAGCCCGGCCGCCGACACCGCGACCGCACGGTTAGCATCACGGCGCTGGGCGGCTTCATCAGGGCGCGCGGCGCGGGCCAGGTGCCCGGAATCGGCAGTCATGCTGTTATCTCTCTGATTCGTGGCCCCGTCATGAGCGAGGTGACCTCGCAACCATCGCACTATACCGGATCGCATGAACATATGCTCATGTGTGCACGAGTGGTACCCTCACGGGATGGGGCACGGGATACGTGGCGAAGGGACGCCGACGGCCCGCATCGACGAGCAGACCGCCCTGGCGGTCGCGACGACGATGCAAGCCCTGGCTACGCCCAGCCGGCTGCGCATCCTGGGGCGGCTGCGGCAGGGCCCGGCCGCCGTGACCGATCTCGCGGCCGCCGTGGGAATGGAGCAATCGGCCGTCTCCCACCAGCTCCGGATGCTTCGCCATCTCGGCCTGGTCACCGGGCAGCGGTCCGGGCGCACCGTGGTGTACGAGCTATTCGACAACCACGTCGCCATGCTCCTGGATGAGGCCGTCTACCACACCGAGCATCTGCGCCTCGGCGTGCGTGACACACCAAGGACCAGCACGGCCGCAGGCTGACCCCGGTAGCGGCCGTCGGCCGTCCCGGGCCGGTCCAGCCGGGCCCAGCGACAGGTCACAGCGACTTGCGGCGCGTCACGGGAGTGGCGGCGAGGAGCACCGTCGCGTACAGAATGCCCAGCAGCCAGGCGTCAGGCAGTGGGTTGTCGGCCAGGTCGAGCGACCACTCCCGCAGCGATGACCGTGAGCGGCCGTCGGAGGAGCGGACATAGCGCCGCCGGTCCATGACGAGAGTGCTGTCATGGGTGTCGGCCAGCCGGCCCTCGACCTCCCCGTCCGCGGCCACGACATGGCTGTAGGCCAGGGGCCCACGGGCGCGAGCCAGTTCGGCCCAGGCCTGGCTGGCATAGGGGATGTCGCTGCGCTGCCCGAGGCGGCCGGTGGGCAGCAAGGCCGCGGTGACCAGCGCGGTGCTTGGCGCGTTCACGTGGGCCACGAGTGGGGCCGTCGGGAAATGGCGAACTAGCAGCGGACCGGCCCCGTTCTCCAGAAGCAAGGCCGCCCGGGCCGGGCGCTGGACCGTGCACAAGTACTGGCCCTCCGCGTCGCGGACGTTGCCGGACCGCAGTGTGTAGGCCGCCCGCCGCTGGCTGTCCAGGACCCGCCATCCGTGCCGCACATCGACAGCCCAGTGGCCGCTGACCGTCCGGGCGGCGAATGCGCTGACGATCGAGGCGTTGGTGGCCGCCCAGCGGCCCTCGGCTTGCTCGCGTGATTTTCCGGCAGCCGCAGCGACCTTGCGCGCCCACCAGGTCATGACAGTGCCCTCCGATGCGGTCTTCAGCCGCCCGTGCGGCGCTCACTGGATGTTGCTCAGAATCAACTGTGCCAGGTGGATCATGCGCACTTCTTTGAGATCCCCGGGGCCGATCTCCACGTAAACGCGTCCCTTGACGGCCGCAACGACCTCGTCGGTGCCGTTCTGGAACCCCTTGAGCGCTCTGTCGCCGAGGCCACGCACTGGCGTGAACGAGTAGCCGCAACCGTCGCAACTGCTTTGCCGCTCGCTCAACGGCAGCCTGGCGTCCCTGGTGGCGGCGAACTCGGCTGCGGCGGACTTGGTGTCGAGGGGGTTCGTCCCGACCACCAGGGCCACGTCTACCTGCGCTCCGCCGGCCGGGGTGTCGAACTGGTAGCGGCATCCTTCGTAGCCGCTGAACGCGAGGGCCGACTGCTGGTCGGGCATGGACAGCGACACTTTGAAGCCGACCGCGTTGCTGATCTGGTCTATCGTGACGGCCGAGTTCGCGCTGGCGGAAGCGAAGCTGCCCTGCGTGGTCACGCTGGTGCAGGCGACCGGCCGCGGCGAGCCGGAGGCAGTCGGCGATGGCACCGACGGCCGGCCCGCCGCCGATGGTGCTGACGGCGATGCGGTAGTTGGTGCCTGCGTCACTGGCGCGGCTGCGCCGGCACAGCCCGCCAGCAACGTGGCCACCAGCAATCCGAAAAGGATGACCCCCGTGCTGCGGGCTGGCCGGGGCACCCAGCCCCGGCTGGCAGCCGGGGCTGGGTCAAGCCCATCGGTCACGAGCCGGTTCTCTTTTGGTGTCAACGAACTGAGCCTCCGGCTCACGGTGCGATCCAATCTCCCGCCTCAGCAGGCGACGATCAGGTTGAACCCGGCCGCCACCGGTGTCCCCGAGGCGTCGTACGTGTACACGACCACCTGGTGCGGGTCGTTGCTGTTGCCGGGGTCGCTCTGGACGACAGCGTCGTAGAGCGCCCGGGGGACGTAACCGTTGTTGGCGGCTGGGCCCTGGCTCGCCACCGGCGCGCAGGCCGATATGTCCTGGGTGAAGTTGACGTGGTAAACGCCGGTGAGAGAAGGGTCCAGGCTCGCTGTCACGCCCGCGCTGTGCTGGTGCAGCGCACCTGTCTGATCTACCCGGGCGAACAGCGACAGCCCGGCCGGCCCCGCCGGTCCGGTCGTTCCCGCTGGCCCGGCTGGTCCCGTCGGCCCCGCCGCTCCCGCTGGCCCGGCCGGTCCGGTCGCTCCGGCTGGCCCGGTCGCTCCGGCTGGCCCGGTCACGCCGGCCGGTCCTAGCGGGCCCGCCGGTCCCTTTGGGCCCGCCTGGTTCCAGCTGATGGAGGTGCTGCCCGACGGGCACTTGTGCCCGCTTTTCAGCACGCTCAGCACCCGCGTGGAGTTCCTGACGCAGCCGTGGATGGTCGTGGTCGTGTTGGCGGCCGCCGTCACCGCCGCGTCCGCCGCCGCCCCGCCGATTATCAGCGCGAGTCCGGCGCCCGCAGATACGGCAATCGTGCGCATTCGTGATTTGTCCATCATGGTTGTTCTCCGAGTCCGTTTCTTCCGATCCCGCATGGGTGGTCGCGTGGGCGCCAAGCCCAGGCTGCGATATCTGCGCCATGAGCTACTGGGCCGCCGGCGTCCGGGCCGGAGCCCCTACGTCACGCCCTGTTCGCCTGCGGCTGCCGGACTGGCCAGCAGCTCATGCTGACGGGGCCGGATCAGAATCCGTTCATAGTTCGCGTGGCGATCGGTCTAGGATCGCCAGGATGGGGCTGAGACTGCGGCTTTTAGGTCCGGTGGAGGC
>CAYPQM010000009.1:23634-68476 GCA_964412845.1 uncultured Streptosporangiaceae bacterium | reverse complement strand
AGTCGAACTTCTCGACGGCCCGGATCAGGCCGAGGTTCCCCTCCTGGATCAGGTCCAGGAAGACCAGGCCACGCCCGATGTACCGCTTGGCGATCGACACCACCAGCCGGAGGTTGGCCTCGATCAGCCGCTGCTTGGCCCGCAGCCCCTCGGCGGCAAGCTCGCCGAGTTCCGCGCCCGCCACACCCATCAGCGGGAAGCCGCCCTGCAGCTTTTCCTCCGCGAACAGCCCCGCCTCGATGGCCTTGGCCAGTTCTACCTCGTTCTCGGCGGTGAGCAGCGGCACCCTGCCGATCTCCCGGAGGTAGATCCGGACCAGGTCGCCGGTGGCCGGGCGTCTGCCCTCATCGGCCGACGCGCCGCGGGGCAGATCCTCTGCCTCCTCGTGCGGCGCCTCAAGGATCTCGACGCCTTCATCGCTAAGCAGCCGCACGACACCTTCAAAGGCATCAGCCGGCATGTCTGAGCTATCCAGCGCGGCCGTAATGTCGGCTACGGTGACGGCGCCGCGTTCCCTGGCTCGGGCAACCAGGTCCGCTACTTGATCACCTGACTGCGCGCCACTGGGCAGTAACGTAAGTGTCACGCAGACCAGTGTGCGCCACGAACCCCGGGTTACGGGGGGCCTAATTTTGTCACCTTCCCGCTAGTAACGCGGAAGCCAATGACCTGTATACGACACACGGGACCCGGTGGGCCGATCTGCCCCAACATCCGCGCCAGCCACGCCAGTCCCAGGCAGCGCCTCGTCAGCCGCCGTTACCGGCCCAGCTCGCCGCCGCTCGCCGGACCATAGGACCACAGTTCGCAAGGCCGCAAGGCCGCAGGACCGCGGGACCGCGGCTCGGGCTACAGGGCGCCGGCCGCGCGTTCCAGGAGCGCCTTCCTGCGCTGTTCCAGGGCCACCAGGTCACCGAAAATCCGGTTGTACTCGGACTGGCCGTCAACCGGGCTGAGCCGTTGCAGGCGAGATTTCACCACCGCGATGTTCCGGCTCACCGCAAGTTCCTCCACCCGCGCGAGGACGGCGTCCGCGTAGCGTGCGTCCGGTTCCCCGTCCGCCCTGGGCACTCGCAGCGGCTCCACCGCCAGCTGGGTCACGAAGGCCCGCGCCCGGTCGTTCGGCGCGGCCTCGCGGAGCCGCGCCGCCCACTCCCGGCCGCTGCCCGCTCCCCTGGCCCCGCCGGACGCCGCGATCAGGCCGTACACGGCGGCATGCGGGGCGGCGGTGAACGCGCTCGCCTCGATGGCGTCAAAGGCGGGACCGCATAGCGCCGGACGCTGCACGGCGAGCTTGAGTGCCTCCCGCTCCACCTGCATCACGGGGTCGAACGGGTCGTAGCGTTCCTCCTGCCACCCGGTGGGCTGCCCGGCCCCGCTGCGCTGATCAGGCCCCGGCCTGCTGCCCCCGTTCTGCCCGCCCGGGTCATCCCGCTGGGCCGGCCATGCGCGGTCCCCGCCGCGCGAGCCGTTTGCCCCGCGCGAGCCGTCCCCGCCGCGCGAGCCGTTCCCCCCGCGCGGGCCATCACCACGGGCGTGCTCCCGCCCGGCCCGGCCCGGCCCGGCGCCAGCGCGCCCGGGAGCCTGGGCCCGGACCCGGGCCAGCACGAACTTCTCGTCCAGCATGCCGAGCCATCTGTCCAGGTTCACCGCATACCTGTCACGCAGGCCCGGGTCCTTGATCCGGCCGATGATCTGCGCGGCAGCATCCAGTGCGGACAGCCGGCCCTCGTTCGTGTCGAGGTTGTACTTGCTCAGCTCACTGCGGATGGCGAACTCGAAAACGGGCAGCCGCTGCGCCACCAGGTCGCGCACGGCCGCGTCGCCCTGCTTGAGCCGCAGATCACAGGGGTCCAGGCCGTCCCGCTGCACGGCCACGAACGTCTGGGTGACGAACCTGTCCTCCAGGTCAAACGCGCGCAGCACCGCCCGCTGCCCCGCCGCGTCCCCGTCGAAGGTGAAGATGACCTCGCCGCGGAACTGGTCAGCGTCCATCAGCAGCCGCCGCAGGATCTTGACATGGTCGTCGCCGAACGAGGTGCCGCAGGTGGCCACCGCCGTCGGCACCCCGGCCAGGTGGCAGGCCATCACGTCGGTGTACCCCTCGACAATGACCGCCTGCCGCCGTTGCGCGATCTCCCGCTTGGCCAGATCAGCCCCGTACAGCACGGAACTCTTCTTGAACAGCGGCGACTCAGGCGTGTTCAGGTACTTGGGGCCGTCATCGTCGGCGGTCAGCTTGCGTGCGCCGAACGCGATCACATCACCGGTGAGGTCCCTGATCGGCCAGACCAGCCTGCCCCGGAACCGGTCCACCGGGCCGCGCCGGCCCTGGCTGGCCAGGCCGCCGAGGAGCAGTTCCGCGTCGGTGAAACCGCGGCCGCGCAGGTGGCGGGTCAGCGCCTCCCACTCGGCCGGCGCGTAGCCCGCCCCGAATCGCTCGGCGTCGGCCAGCTCGAATCCCCGCTCGGACAGGAACGCGCGAGCGGGGGCGGCATCCGGTCCCGGCAGCCGTTCGGCATAAAAATCCGATGCGGCCTGGTGTGCCTCAAGCAGCCTCCGGCGCTGGCTGTGCTCCTGGCCGGGGACGTGGCCGCCCTGCTCGTAGCGCAGCTCAATGCCCGCGCGGGCGGCGAGATGCTCGACCGCCTCGGGGAAGGACAAGCTGTCGATCTTCTCGACGAACTTGATCACGTCGCCGCCGTCGGCGCAGGAGAAGCAGTACCACAGGCCGCGGGCCGGGGTGACGTTGAACGACGGGGTCTTCTCGTCGTGGAACGGGCACAGGCCCTTGAGCGACCCACCGCCCGCGTTGCGCAGTTGCAGGTACTCGCCGACCACCTCATCGATGGCCGAGCGCTCCCGGACGACTGCGATGTCCTCGTCGCGGATCCGGCCTGCCATTGGCACCCTCCGCTGTTCCCGCCCGCCCCCGTCGCGGCGAGTCTAGTCCTCCCGGCCAGCCTGAGCGGGCCAAGCCACACCCGGCCCGGCCACGGCCCGGATCGTGTGGCCGACCGGCCTCCCTGGACCCCGTCACATCAGCTGAACGTTCCGGGCCGGCCCTCCCCGGAGCTACTCCACCACTCACTCTTCACCCGGGCAGGCGTGCCGGGGTTCGCCCGGGCGACGCTGGGCCGCGGCCCGGCGCGCGCCGGTACCGGGCCGCCCGCAGTGATCTCGAAACCATTACGGAATCTACGGGCTGACCATTGTCCCTGACCCCGGATCCGGCGACCGCCGGCTCATTCCGGCTCGCAGCGGCGGAAAATGTGAATTGCGTGTTCCGGTTGATTTCCGAACCATTCCTAATCTATCCTCCCCTCAACCAAGGGGGTGAGCAGCTAGGAGGTTCCCGCATGATACGTCCGTTTGCCCGGATAGCCTTGGTGGGCACGATCGCGGCCGCTGGCCTGGTCACCGCAGCATGTTTGAACTGGGGCGGCCCCGGAGCACCGGCCGGGGTTGAGAAGCCGGATCTGACCGTCGCCGCCGTCCCAGCGTTTGACTCCGCCGGCATCTACATCGCGCAGCAGCGCGGACTGTTCGCCGCCGCGGGCCTGCACGTGAAGATCGTGCCGGCCGTCAGCAGTTCCACGGTCATTGCTGGCCAGCTCGCGGGCAAGTATGACTTCACAGTCGGGGCCTATCCCGGCTACATCCTCGCTGACGCTTTGCGCCACGCCAGGCTGCGCATACTCGCCCCCTCGTCCACCATGGCACCACTCGGCCAGCAGCTGATGGTGCCGTCCGGTTCACCGATCCACAACGTCGCCCAGCTCAGGGGCGCGAGGATCGGCGTCAACGCGCTGCACAACATCGGCGTGCTGCTGGTCAGCTCGGCGCTCTCCGACAACGGGGTACCGCCGGGTGACGTGACCTTCGTGGCCATCCCGTTCCCGAAGATGGCCGCTGCCCTCAAATCGGGCCAGGTGGACGCCGCCTGGCTCATCGAGCCTTTCATCACGGACGCCGAGGAGTCAGCCGGGGCCACCACGCTCGCCGACCTTGACCAGGGCGTCACGCAAGGCCTCCCGATCTCCGGGTACAGCGTGACCCAATCCTGGTTGGACAAGTACCCGAAGACCGCGTCGGCGGTCCGCCGGGTCTTGCGACAGGCCCAGGTGATCGCCAACAACGATCTCGGCGCGGTCCAGAACAGCATGGAGACTTACGCGGGCCTGCCGCGGCACACGGTACAGATCTCGTCGCTGCCCGACTACCCGCTGCAGACGAACGCGAACCTGCTCCAGCGTGTCGCCAACTTGATGGAACAATTCGGGATGACCACGCAAGAGTTCGATGTCTCGCAGATTATCCGCGATTGATGGCGGCCACCATGCCGAACCGGCTCCTAGCTCCGGATGGCAAGGAAAGCGATAACCATCCCGCGGAGGTCTGGTGACATAATGAGGCGGCCCCACTCCCGTTACTCATCACTTCTTTTCCCCTGCGATGCCGCTCGTAGCGCCAAGCCGCCCGAAACCGCATGTCGGGTGATGTGTACCGGTTAATTCGCGATCAGATTCATAATCAATCCTTTCCCTGCTGGCCCGCCGCCCGCGCCCCCGTATGGCGGCGAGTCCAGTCCCCCGGTCGGCCCATGGCCCCGGGAAACTGGGCTTGCGCGAGGGTGGTGGCAGACTGGGCTGGTGGGCGACGGTTCACCCCGCGACGGAGTGTCGGAGTACGCCTGGGCGGCTCCGGCAGCGCCGCTGCGCGGCCTGGTCGCCTGGTACACCGGCTACCGGCAGGAGGGCGTGCCGCCAGCCCGGCACCGGGGCCTGCCCTCGCCGTACCTCACGATGATCATCACGCTGGATGATCCCCTCACCGTGGCCAGGCACCCGGACCCGGCGACGGCGGCCGGCTGTTACACCACGCTGGTCGGCGGGCTGCACACCTCGCCCGCGCTGATCACCCACGATGGGCGGCAGTCGGGCGTGCAGGTCGCCCTGAGCCCGCTGGGGGCACGCGCCCTGCTCGGGATGCCCGCGGGCGAGCTGGCCA
Source organism: uncultured Streptosporangiaceae bacterium (assembly GCA_964412845.1). Taxonomy (GTDB): domain Bacteria; phylum Actinomycetota; class Actinomycetes; order Streptosporangiales; family Streptosporangiaceae; genus JAWWPY01. Next base: position 63,466 of record CAYPQM010000009.1, on the reverse strand, counting down.
ACACGGACGTGGAGGGGTCCGACGTTCTCGGCGCCGCCGCCCGCGAGCTACACGAGCGCCTGCGGGAGGCCCGGACCTGGGCGGCCCGGTTCGCGATCCTGGACGAGGTGCTGGCCGCCCGCGCCGGCCCCGGGCCGCGGGTGAGCAGCGGCGTCGCCGAGGCGTGGCGGCTGCTGACCGGCAGCGGGGGCGCCATCCGCGTCAGCGACCTGGCGCAGCAGGTGGGCTGGAGCCCGCGTTACCTGCAGCGGCGGATGCTCACGGAGACCGGGCTCACCCCGAAGTCCGCCGCGCGGGTGACCAGGTTCGACCGCGCCCGCAGGCTGCTGCAGCGGCAGGCCGGCGCGGGGCAGCCGGTCACCCTGGCCGACCTCGCGGCCGCGTGCGGCTACTACGACCAGGCGCACCTGGCCCGCGAGTTCCGGGAACTGGCGAGCTGCCCGCCGTCGGCCTGGCTGGCCGAGGAGTTCCGAAACGTCCAAGCCAGCCCGCTGGCCGGGCCGGAAGGATCAGGCCCATGACAGACAACACACCACCGCCCCAGGTCTGGCCGACCCTGCGGGCCCGGGACGCCCGCGGCCTGATCCGCTTTCTCGTGGATGCGTTCGGCTTCGAGGAGACCGTGGTCTACGGCGAGGGCGAGCGGGTCGAGCACGCGCAGCTGTCCTGGCCGCCCGGGGGCGGGGTCATGCTCGGCTCCGTGCGCGATGACGATGAGGACGACGGCTGGCCGGTGCCGCCCGGCTCGTTCGGCGCCTACGTGGTCACCGACGAGCCGGATGACCTGTTCGCGCGGGCCAGTGCGGCGGGCGCGGAGATTCTCGCGGCACCACACGACACCGACTACGGCTCCCGCGATTTCGCGGCCCGCGATCCTGAGGGCAACCGCTGGTCCTTCGGTACCTACCGGGGCGAGCCGCGCAAGGCATGAACCGCAGTGGCCGGCCGGGACCGGCGCGGCGCCGCCGCGGCGAGGGCCGCCGTGCCGAGGCCCGCGTAGCCAAGGACCGCCGCGGCGAGGGCCGCCCCGTGCGGGGACTTCAGCCGCAGGGGTGCGGCACCGGGCGGGCGGGTGGCAGCAAGCCGCGGTAGCGCGGGGCGCGGGGTAGGCGCGATCCAGGCCAGCACGACGAGGATGCCGAACAGCGCGAGGCCGCCGAGCACGAACGCATTCCCCAGGATGAGCTGCGAGCCGTGCCAGTGATATTCGGCATAGCGGGGCAGGTCGCCGAATTTGTTGTAGGTGTGCATGCCGGTGTTCGGCGGCACCCAGAGCATGCCGAGGTTGAATGGTCCCGGGTGCGGCGGCTTGCCCCAGAATCCGCCCGGCCACCCGCCGTAGACGACCAGCATGCCCGCGGCCAGCGCCCAGTACCCCCAGCCCGTCCGGCTCGCGGCCCACGCCCGCGCGCGGGCCGCCCGGCCAGGTGCGGCCCGGCGGGCGCGGGCCGCCATGGCCTGCACCGCGTAGTGCGCGGCCACGGCCACCCCCGGGGCGATCCACACCCAGTGGTGGTCCCAGCTGATCGGGGAGACCAGCAAGCCGGTCAGCGCGCAGGTAAGTATCCCGGGCACCAGATGGCCCTTGCGGTCCAGCAGCGCCGCGCACAGCAGCCCGGCCGCCACCGTCGCCACGGCTACCACCAGCCACGCCTGCCCGGAACCCGCCACGCTGCCCATCAGCCGGGTCATCAGCCCGCGCAGCGACTGGTTGCCCACCCAGCCGACGAACCCGGTCCGGCCGGCCCCGTTGACGACCAGGCCGCCGAACCACCAGGTGGCCGAATCCGCGGGCAGGAACACGAATCCGGCCGCCACGGTGGCCGCGAACGCGGCGCACGCCACCGCGGCCTGCCGGAACTTCCGGGTGACCAGCAGGTACGGGATGAAGATCAGCGGGACCAGCTTGATACCCGCGGCGATCCCGACACCTGCCCCTTTCCACCACCGGCTGCGGCTCGTGTCCGGCTGGCACAAGTCCCAGAGGATCAATGCCATCAGCGCCAGGTTCACCTGGCCTATGTAGATCGTCCGGATCACCGGCTCAGTCCAGAACACCGCGGCCGCCGCCAGGAGCGCCGCCCCCAGCCGCAGCCGCCGGGAGCGCCGGTAACCGAGCCCGCCAAAGGTGGACCACAGCGCCGCCACGAGCAAGCCGGCATTCGCCGCATCCGTCAGCTTGAGCAGCGCCGGGAACGGAATGAACGACACCACCGCGAAGAGCACGGCCGCAAACGGCGGATACGTGAACTTGAGATGAAGCGAGGAATAGCCGGGCCAGTCATAGAGCGGCGCGGCCAGGTGCGGATTGTAGTCCGGCCGGATGTGCCGGACGATGAGCCCGCCGGAGCGGTACACATGCAGGTCGACCGGGTCCGACGTCCAGTCGTACCGGTGCGTGAGCCGGTAGCCGAGGTAGCTGGCGAGGATGGCCGCGAACGCGATCACCCCGGCGGTCAGAAGTCCGGTGGCCGTCCGGCGCCGTGCGGAAGACCCCCGCAATGGGCGGCAGAACACTGATTGCACGGTACCGACCGTACTGACTGATAATTCCGTGCTGCCCTTTTTTACCAGCTAGTGGGCCAGGCCATTCCCGCGCTGTAACCGGCCCGGCTGATACGGTCGCGCCGTGGGCAACCTGCTGGTCCTGTGGGACATCGATTACACGCTGATCAACGCGGGCGGCAGCAGCGTGCACATCTACGGGGTGGTCTTCCGCGACCTGTTCGGCCACGAGTTGCCCGGGGTCGCCCCGATGGCCGGGCGGACCGACCGGGCGATCGTCCTCGACACGCTGGCGCGGGCCGGGGTCAGCGACCCGGGCCAGCACGTGGCGGCGTTCCTGGCCGGCCTCGATGCCCAGGGACCAGGGTTCCGCGCGATCGTCGCGGAGCGCGGCCACGCGCTGCCCGGGGCCGCGGCGGCGCTGGCCGCCGTGGCGGAGGCCCGGCTGGCGGGTCCGGGGCCGGCCCGTGCTGTGCAGTCGGTGCTCACCGGGAACGTCCGCCCGCTCGCCGAGGCCAAGCTAGGCGCCCTCGGGCTGACCACGCACCTGGACCTGGACATCGGCGCCTACGGCGACCACCACGAGCACCGGGCCGAACTGGTCCACCTGGCCCGCCGCAACGCGGCCCGGGCCTACGGCCAGGACTTCGCGGGAAAGGCGACCGTGGTGATCGGGGACACGCCGCTGGACGTGGCGGCGGCCAGGGAGACGGGCGCCCGGTCGGTGGGCGTGGCCACCGGGGCCAGCGCCGCCGAACTGGCCGCGGCCGGTGCCGACGTGGTGCTGGCGGACCTCACTGAAACCGCCGCGGTGCTCACCGCGATCCTCGGCCGGACCCAGCCCTGACCAGCGGCCAGGCCCGGCCGGGGCGGCGCGGCCTGCTGCGCCCTTCCTGCTCGGCCCGGCTAGCCGGTGACCTGGAAGCTGGCGCTGGCGCGGATGTCGCTCGAAGAATCACCCACCATCGCCCGGTACGTGCCGCCGCGGACCACCCAGCTCCCGCTGTCCCAGATGGACAGCGCGCTGCGGCCGAGCGTGAACGACGCGGTCGTGCTGGCGCCGGGCGCGAGGGTAACCTTGGCGAACCCCTTCAGCTGCCTGGGCGGCTCGCCAGCGGGCGCGGGCATGCCGAGATAGAGCTGCACCACATCGGCGCCGGCTAGCCGGCCGGTGTTGGTGACGCGGACGTGCACCGTGACGCCGCCGTTGCCGCCGGCCGGACCCACGCTGAGGCCGCTGTAGGCGAATCTCGTGTAGGACAGGCCGTAGCCGAAGGGGAAGAGCGGTGCCTGTCCCGTGGCGTCATACCAGCGGTACCCGACGTCGATTCCCTCGGTGAAGGTCACCGTGGGCTGCAGGCCCGCCGCGGTGCTGACCAGGGCGCCGGGCGTGTTGGCCGACGCGCGCGCCTGCGCGTCCGAGGCGGGGAAGGTCATCGGCAGCCGGCCGGACGGGTTGACGTCCCCCCAGAGCAGCGCGGCGATGGCGGTGCCGAACTCCTGGCCGCCGTACCACGACTCGATGACGCCCGCGACATCGCGGAGCCACGGCATCAGGACGGCGCCGCCGGTGTTCAGGACGACGACGGTGCGCGGGTTGGCCGCGGCGACCGCCTCGATGAGCTGATCCTGGTCTCCAGGCAGGGCCAGCGTGCTGCGGTCGCTCCCTTCACTGGTCACGTCGTTGACGAAGACCACCGCCGCGTCGGCGCTCCGGGCGGCCTGCACCGCCTGGCCGACCATCGCCGGGTCGGGGGGCTGCCAGCCGATGCTGAGCGCCGCGGGCCCGATGGCCTGGATGGCGGAGTACTCGACCGTGATGGGGACCGGGTGGCCGGCGGTGAGGTTGGCCATGCCCTGGGACAGCGTGGCGAAGTCCGCGTACGCGGTCTGCGCTATCAGCTTCCCGGCGACGTACAGCTTGAAAGCACCGTTGCCGGAAGCGGAGAACCGGTACGCGCCGGTGACCGGCGGTGTCAGGGTGCCGGTCCAGCGGGCCGACCAGGCCGCCGGCAGGCCGGTGATCGACGGGGTGCCGGTGACGCTCGGAGTTGCCTCCACCTGGGTCGCCAGCGGGGTGCCGGTGAAGCTGGCGTTGGCGTAATACGTCGCGGTCAGTCCCGGGCCGGTCCCGGATGAGGGGGTCAGCACGCTGCCCGGCACGGCCGGGAGGGCGACATCACCCAGGGTGCCCTGGGCGTAGCTGACGTTCGCCGCCGACCCGGCGCGCGCGGTGATGCCCTGCAGCGGGGAGACGAGCTCGGACGGGATGACCGCGCCCGACCCGCCCTCGGTGTACTGGAAGTGCGGCCCCGCGTCGTACCCGATGACGGCGAGCGAGTGCACCCGGCTGCCGAAGGGCAGCACGCCGCGGTCGTTCTTGAGCAGCACACTGCCCTGCTCGTCGATCACGGCGGCCAGTTGCCGGTCCGCCGCCGTGCTCACCTCGGCCAGCGGCGGGCTCGCCACCGGGTGATTGAACAGGCCGACCGCGATCTCCGCGGCCAGGATGCGGCGCACCATGTCATCGAGGCGGGACAGGGGGACCTGGCCGTCCGCGATCGCGGCCTTGAGCGCGTCACCGAAGTGGGTGCCGAGTGGCATTTCCATGTCGAGGCCCGCGTTCGCGGCTTTGACCGTGTCCTTGACCGCATCGAACCAGTCGGAGACGACGAACCCGTCAAACTGGGCGGCGGCCTTCAGCGCGGTGGCCAGCAGATCGCCGTTCTGGCACGAGTACTCCCCGTTGACCTGGTTGTAGGCGCACATGACCGCGCCCGCGCCACCCTGCTGGACGCTGGCCTTGAAGGCCGGGAAGTAGATCTCATTGAGCGCCCGGGCGGAGATGTTCTCGTTGACGTTGTTGTCGTCCGGGATCAGCCCGAGCCGGTAGGTCTCCTGGTCGTTGCCCGCGAAGTGCTTGGGAGTGGCGATCACGTGCTGGCTCTGGATGCCCCTGATGTCGGCGGCGGCGATCTGCGAGGTCAGGTACGGGTCTTCGCCGAAAGTCTCGGCGACCCGGCCCCAGTAGGGCTCGCGCAGGATGTTGATGGTCGGCGAAAGGGCCATGTTGTTGCCCTTGCCGGCTTGCTCGGCCCCCAGCGCCGCGCCGAACTGCCGGGCCAGGCCGGGGTCGAACGACGCCGCGTCGGCCTCGGCCACCGGGAAGGCCGTGACGCCGGTGGCGCCGTCGCCGACGCCGTTGGGGCCGTCCGCCAGGTAGAGATCGGGGATGCCCAGGCGCGGGATGCCCGGCACGTGCCCGGCGAATCCCGATGCCCCGAACTCGTCGCCATGCACGAGGGAGATCTTCTCGTCCAGGGTCATCTGCTGGACCAGGGCGCTGGCCTGCTGCTGGGCGGACTGCCACCCGGTGGACGGCTGGCCCGCGGCGGGCTGGCTGGCGGCGAACGCGCTCGGCACCGGGATATTGAGCGCGCCGGCCAGCAGCGCGAGGGAGGCGATGCCGGCGGCCGCGCGGCGCGCGGCCCGGCGATGCTGTCGTGGCACGTGATGATCCTCTCCGTGGGCGGATATCCGCAGCGGGGACACGCAAGCGAGGAGACGGACGCCTGGCTAACCAGGCCGAAGGCCGGTGATTCAGCCCGGCCAGGGATGCGGCGCGATGCTGGATTTCAGCACCTGGCCAGCGAGCGGAATGGATCGTGTCCCGGATCGTAAACCGGCCCCCGCGGTCACGAAAGGAACAAACAATTAATCCTTTCAATGGCCGAATTCGCCGTTAGGATCGGGACCATGGTCTACGGGACCGGCGCGATGACGGGCCGGCTGGGTGTCTCAGCACGGCGCCAGCGGACCTGCGCTCAATTACTTGAGCTGGTCCGCGAGCTGGGCAGCGTCACCCGCAGCGACTTGAGCCGCCTGACCGGGCTGTCGCGCAGCGCGGTAGCCCAGGCGGCCACGATGCTGCTCGCGGATGGCCTGATCGTGGAACACGAGGTGCCCGCCGCGCGCCCGCGGCCGCGTGGCCGGCCGGCCCCGCGGCTCGCCCCGGCGTCGCCGGGGGATCACCGGCCCGGCATCGATGCCGGGCCCACGCAGGTCAGGGTCACTCTCGCGAGCACGTCCGGGCGAGTGATCGCCGAAGCCCACGGAAAGGCCGACACCCAGCACCATGCTGATGACGTGCTGGACACCGCGGGGTGGCTCGCCCGCGACCTGCTCGACCAGGCCGCGCTCCCCGTCACCCAGGTGCTCACCATCTCTGTCACCCTGGCCGTCCGCTGCGGCGGCCGGCCAGGCTGACGCGCCGGCGAGCAAGCTCACAGGTCGGCGAGCGGCACGTCCGGATCGGTGAGCCGCGCGACGTCCACCGCCTGGCCCGAGCGGATCAGCGCCTGGATGTCATCGGTCACATCCCAGACGTTGACGTTCATCCCGGCCACTACGGCCCCGTCGGCCAGCCAGAACGCGATGAACTCCAGGCCCTCCCGGTCGCCGCGGTAGACGACCTGGTCGTAGCGGCCGGGCTCGGGCAGCCCGCAGGTCTCCATGCCCAGCTCGTACTGGTCGCTGAAGAAGTACGGCACCCGGTCGTAGGAGACCTCCTGGCCGAGCATGGACCGGGCGGCGGCCGGGCCCCCGTTCAGCGCGTTGGCCCAGTGCTCGACCCGGATCCGGCGGCCCAGCAGCGGGTTGAATGCGTTGGCCACGTCGCCGGCCGCCCAGATGGCCGGGTCGGAGGTGCGCAGCGCCGCGTCCACGATGATCCCGTTGCTGACCTCCAGCCCGGCTACCGAGGCCAGGGCGGTGTTCGGCACCGCGCCGATGCCGACCACGACCAGGTCGGCGGGCAGCTCAGCGCCCGCTGAGGTGATCGCGGCGGTGACCCGCCCGGCGGCGCCGCGCAACTCGGTGACGCCCTCGCCGAAACGGAACGTCACGCCATGCACGCGATGCAGCTCCTCGAACGTCCCGGCCACCTCGGGGCCGAGCGAGCGGAGCAGCACACCGGGCTCAGGCTCGACCACCGTCACGTCGCAGCCCTGCTCACGGGCGGCGGCCGCCACTTCCAGGCCGATCCAGCCGGCCCCCACGATGACCACCCGGCCGGCGTCGGCCAGCGCGGCGCCCAGCCGTTCCGAGTCGCCCGCCGTCCGCAGGTACCGCACCCCGCCCAGATCACCGCCCGGCACATCCAGCCGGCGCGGCGAGGCGCCGGTGGTCAGCAGCAGCCGGTCGTAACCGATCGCCGAGCCGTCAGCCAGCTCCACCCGGCCGCCCGACCGGTCGATGGCGGTGACGGCCGTGCCGAGCAGGAGATTGATGCCGCGCGCGGCGTACCAGGCGTCCTCATGGACGTAGATCGACGACTTCGCCGCCTTGCCGAGCAGGTAGCCCTTGGACAGCGGCGGGCGCTCGTACGGGCGCTCCGTTTCCTCGCCGATCAGCACGACGGTGCCGTCGAACCCCTCCTCACGGAGGGTTTCTGCCGCCTTAGCGCCAGCCAGGCTCGCACCGACGATCACATAGGCAGGTCCATCGGGCATCAGGTACTCCTTCGTAGATGGTGCGGCAGGTTACCGGCACAGGCGGCCGTGCCAGGCGATAGCGGAAGTATCCGTGAGCGAGGCGACCTGGTCGACAATGACGCGCAGCCGGGTGGCATCCGACCCGGCCGCGGTGTAGGCGGGCCGCAGCGCCGGGTCAAGCGTGCCGGGCGCACCCAGCCGGATGGCGGCGGCCAGCTCGGTGAGGATGTCCCGCTCCCGGGCCTGCGTGGCCGCCGCGCCGGCCCGGCTCATCACGTAATACGCGGTTACCCCCTTGAGCAGCGCGCACTCCAGCCGCTGCTGGCGTGGTACCACCAGATCGGCGGCATACCTGGTCAGCGGGTAGCCGTGCGCGGCCATGGTGGCCTCCTGGGCCGCGCCGCAGAACCGGCCGATGAGCTCACTGGTCAGGTTCTTCAGCGCGGCCAGGGATTGCGGGCCGCGATCGAACTCCGCTGGCCAGCAGGGCACCGCGAGCAGGTCGTCGAACACCCCGACCAGATCACCCTCAGTGACCGACCCTGGGGCGCAGTACTGGTCGGCGCTGAGCTGGGCCACAGCTTTCCGTTCGGCTGGATCGTGCAGGGCCGGCAGCGTGATCAAGCCTGCGTGCAGGCCATCCTCCAGATCATGGACCGAATAGGCGACATCGTCCGCCCAGTCCATGACCTGGGCCTCCAGGCAGGGCCGGTCGGCGGGCGCGCCCTGCCTGATCCAGCCGAACACCTCGGCGTCATCGCCGTACGCGCCGTACTTGCCTTCACCGTGGCCCGGCCACGGGTACTTCAGCGTCGCGTCCAGGGTGGCCCGGGTCAGGTTGAGGCCAGCCCCGGGCACCTTCGCCTCCAGCCGGGTGAGCAGCCGCAGGCTCTGCGCGTTGCCCTCGAACCCGCCGCACCCAGCGGCCAGGTCGGCCAGCGCTGACTCCCCATTATGACCAAACGGAGGGTGCCCAAGATCATGTGCCAGGCAGGCCGCATCAACCAGATCGGGATCGCAGCCCAGCGCCGCGCCGAGTTCCCGCCCGATCTGCGCGCATTCGAGCGAGTGGGTGAGCCGGGTCCGCGGGAAGTCTCCCGCGCCCACTTCCACGACCTGCGTCTTAGCGGCGAGCCTGCGCAGCGCGGAGGTGTGCAGGACCCGGGCCCGGTCCCGCTCGAACGGCCCGCGCCGGATCGTCCCGGGCGGGTGGGCCCGCTTGGGCGGCTCAGCCGCCCAGCGGGCCGTGGCGTGGGCGTCGTAGTTGGTGCCTGCCGTCACCTGCTGTCGCTGCCACCTGAGGACTCGAGGACCACGGCCCGGCCAGCCTCCAGCCGGGCGACGGGCACCCGGAACGGCGAGCAGGACACGTAGTCGAGGCCGACCTCGTGGAAGAAATGCACCGAGTCGGGATCGCCGCCGTGCTCGCCGCAGACGCCGAGTTCCAGGTCCGGCCGCGCGGCCCGGCCCTCTTCCGAGGCGATCCGGATCATCCGGCCCACGCCGTCAGGGTCGATCGTCTCGAACGGGGAAACCCCGAAGATGCCCAGCTCGATGTAGCGGCTGAAGAACGCGCCTTCCACGTCGTCGCGGGAGAAACCCCAGCCCATCTGGGTCAGGTCGTTCGTGCCGAACGAGAAGAACTCGGCGCTGCGCGCGATCTCACCGGCGATCATCGCGGCGCGGGGCACCTCGATCATCGTCCCGATCATCGTGTGCACGTGCGTGCCGGTCTCTTCCTCGACCGCCGCGAGTACCTTCGCGGTCTCCTCGCGGATGATCTCCATCTCCTGGACCGCCGCGGTCAGCGGGATCATGATCTCCGGCCGCGGGTTGCCGCCCGCCTTCTTCAGCTCCGCCGCCGCCTCCGCGATCGCCCGGACCTGCATGGCGAACAGCCCGGGGATGACCAGGCCGAGCCGGACCCCGCGCAGGCCCAGCATCGGGTTCTGCTCATGCAGCCGGCGTACCGCGCCGAGCAGCTTCTTGTCCTGCTCCGTGGCGTTATCACCGGCCAGTGCCACCTGGACCGACAATTCGGTGAAATCAGGCAGGAACTCGTGCAGCGGCGGGTCGATCAGCCGGATGGTGACCGGCAGGCCGTCCATGGCCCGCAGGATCTCCACGAAGTCGCCGCGCTGCAACGGCTGCAGCCCGTCCAGCGCCGCCTGCCGGCTGTCGCCGTCCTCGGCCAGGATTAGCCGCTCGACCAGCTGGCGGCGCTCACCGAGGAACATGTGCTCGGTCCGGACCAGCCCCACCCCGCCCGCGCCGAACCGGCGCGCCCGCGAGCAGTCGTCGCCGGTGTCCGCGTTGGCGTAGACGCCGAGGCGACGCCGCTCGTCGGCGTGCTTCATCAGCCGGTCCACGGCCAGGACAAGCTCGTCGGCCTTCGGGTCAAGGCCGCCCTCGAAGTACTCGACCACCGGCGAGGCCGCCACCGGCACCTCGCCGAGGTAGACCACGCCGCTGGTGCCGTCGATCGACAGCACGTCGCCTTCGGACACGACCACGCCGCCGGGCGCGGTGATCCGGCCGCCCTTGACGTCCACCTCAAGCTCCTCGGCGCCGCAGACGCAGGTCTTGCCCATGCCGCGGGCGACCACCGCCGCGTGGCTGGTCTTACCGCCGCGGCTGGTCAAGATGCCCCGGGCCGCGATCATCCCGTGCAGGTCGTCCGGGTTGGTCTCGCGCCGGACCAGGATGACGGCCTCGCCCGCGGCGGCGAGTTCCACCGCCCGGGCGGAATCGAAGACCACCTTGCCGACGGCGGCACCGGGCGAGGCGCTGATGCCCGTGGTGAGCTTCTTGGCCTCCTTGCCCACGTCGAAGCGCGGGAACATCAGCCGGGCGAGCTGCTCACCAGTGACCCGGGTGAGCGCCTCGTCCATGTCGATCAGGCCCTGGTCCACGAGCTGGGTGGCGATGCGGAACGCGGCCCCGGCGGTACGCTTGCCCACCCGCGTCTGCAGCATCCAGAGCTTGCCGCGCTCGATGGTGAACTCGATGTCGCACAGGTCCTTGTAGTGGTTCTCCAGGGTGGTCATGATCTCGAGCAGCTGGCGGTAGGACGCCGGGTCGATCTTCTCCAGGTCCTGCAGCGGGACCGTGTTGCGGATGCCCGCGACCACGTCCTCACCCTGCGCGTTCTGCAGGTAGTCACCGTAGGTGCCCTGCTGGCCGCTGCCCGGGTCGCGGGTGAACGCGACCCCGGTGCCCGAGTCCGCGCCGAGGTTGCCGTAGACCATGGCCACCACGTTGACCGCGGTGCCGAGGTCGGTGGGAATCCGCTCCTGGCGCCGGTACAGGATGGCCCGGTCGGCGTTCCACGAGCTGAACACGGCGAGCACCGCGAGGTCCATCTGCTCCCGCGGGTCCTGCGGGAAGTCGCGGCCCGCGTGCTCGCGGACGATCTCCTTGAAACTTTCCACGATCCCGTGCAGGTCGCTGGCGTCGAGGTCGAGGTCGTTACGGGTGCCCTTGGCCTGCTTCGCCTCGTCGATCGCGTGCTCGAAGGCCTCCCCCTCGATGCCCAGCACGGTCTTGCCGAACATCTGGATCAGGCGACGGTAGGAGTCCCAGGCGAAACGCTCGCTGCCGGACTGCTTGGCCAGGCCCTGCACCGACTCATCGGACAGGCCGATGTTCAGCACGGTCTCCATCATCCCGGGCATGGAGAACTTGGCCCCGGACCGGACGCTGACCAGCAGCGGGTCCGCCGGGTCGCCCAGGCGGCGGCCCATCTTCCCCTCAAGCTGCCGCAGGTGCTCGCTGACCTCATCAGCGAGCTCCGCAGGCGGAGCGCCCTGTTTCAGGTACTCACGGCAGGCGTCGGTGGTGATCACGAATCCGGGCGGCACGGGCAGGCCGAGGTTGGTCATCTCAGCCAGGTTGGCACCCTTGCCGCCCAGCAGGTCTTTCAGGTCCTTGTTGCCCTCGGTGAAGTCGTAGACGAGCTTCGGCACTGCACGGTCTCCTCGTAGTGCCGCCGACGCTGGTCCGCGCACCCGGACGCGTGACGGCATGGATGATGACGGCCTCTCGGCCCGATGATTGAAGCCTACCGAGCCTGGCCCTCCCCTGGCGCATGACGTGGTGGCCAGATCGGCCGGCCGCGGCCGGCCCTGCCTCGGCCGAGCACACTGCCGGCGGGCGCGAGGTTGCCGTTGACCTTCTCCTGTCCCTGCCCGGGCGGGGCGAGTCATGGCAGGCTAGACCCATCATGGGCCAGGCACAGATCGGACTGCTGCACCCCGGTGAGATGGGCGCTGCCGTGGGCGGCTGCCTGGTCATGGCCGGGCACCAGGTGCTCTGGGCGTCCGCCGGGCGCGGGCCCGGCACCGTGGCCCGGGCCGCGGCGGCCGGGCTGCGCGATGCTGGCACGGTCGGCGCGCTAGCCGGCCAGGCCGGCCTGATCGTGTCGGTCTGCCCGCCGCACGCTGCCCTGGACGTGGCCCGGTCGGTGGCCGGGACCGCCGGAACTGGTTTCGGCGGTGTGTTCGTCGACGCGAATGCGATCTCGCCTGGTACCGCCCAGGAAGTCGCCCGGATCGTGGCGGCGGGCGGCGGGAGCTATGTCGACGGCGGAATCATCGGATCTCCCCCGTCGGTGCCCGGGCGGACCCGGCTGTACCTGTCCGGACCACGCGCCGCCCAGGTCGCGGATCTGTTCGCTGGAAGCGCCCTGGACGCCCGGGTCATCGACGGCGGCGCGGCGGCGGCGTCCGCGCTGAAGATGGCCTACGCCGGGTGGACCAAGGGCACGGCCGCGCTGATCCTGGCCGTGCGGGGACTCGCCCGGACGGCGGGGGTCGAGGAAACCTTGCTCGCTGAGTGGCAGGAATCCCAGCCGGGGCTGGCCGGCCGGTCGCAGGCGGCCGCGAAGTCAGCCGCCGCCAAGGGGTGGCGCTGGGTGGGCGAGATGGAGGAGATCGCCGCGAGCATGGCCTCGGCCGGGCTGCCCGGCGGCTTTCATGAGGCGGCGGCCGAGATCTTCCGCCGGTCCCCCCGGGACGGGACGGCGGCCGCCGACGAGCGCACCGTCACCTCGATCCTGGACGCCCTGCTGCCCTGACCATCAACGCGGCCCTGGCCATCAACGCAGCCCTGGCCAGATCAACGCAGTCCTGGCCAGATCAACGCAGCCCTGAGCACCAATCACGCGGCGGGCGCCCCGGCGTAATATGCCGCCGCCTCCCCGGTGAGGGCGACGCTCTTGCGGCCGTCGACTCCGACCGGCACCGGCCCGGCCACCGTGACCCGCTCGCCGCGCCGGCGCTCGGTTCCGTAGTCGAAAATGGCGTAGTGCTGGGTGGCGCGGTTGTCCCAGATGGCGAGGTCGCCAACGCGCCATTTCCAGCGCACGGTGTGCTCAGGCTTGGTGATGTGGTCTTGCAGGATCCGGATCAGGTCCCGGGACGCCTGCGGGCCGTATCCGGCCACGCTGCGCGCGAACCCGCCAACCACCAGGGACCGCTCCCCCGTCTCCGGGTGGATCCGGACGGCGGGATGCTCGGTCTCATAGACCGTGGACACGAACTCGCGGCGCCTGGCGGCGCGCTGCGGGTCAGTGCGGTCGAGGCGCCGGTCCACGGCGGCGTCGTCGGCGGCGTTGGTGTGCACGATGCGGATGTGATCCACAAGCTGGCGCAGTTCCGGCGGCAGGGTCTCGTAGGCGGTGACTGTGTTGGCCCAGATGGTGTCGCCGCCTACCGGCGGGATGATGACCGCCCGCAGCATGGTGAAGGCGGGCGGGCGGTCCACGAACGTGACATCGGTATGCCAGTAGTTGGTCCGTGCCCCCTGGGCCGAGTCGATCTCCTCCAGGAAGGGCTGCTCAGGCGGGGACGCCAGGGTGGGATGGCCGAGCGTGAGCGGGCCGAAGCGCTGGCCGAAGGCCACTTGCGCCGGGTAGTCCAGGTGCTGGTCACGCAGGAAGACCACCTTGTGGTCGAGCAGTGCCTCGCGGACCTGGGCCACCGCTTCGTCACCCGGCGGCTGCCCGGCATCGACGCCAGCGATCACGGCTCCGATATGGCCGGCCAGCGGGGTGACGCTGATCCGGGCGGACGCGGCGACGGTGCTGGTCATGGCGATAACCTCTCCACGCGGAACGTCATAATCCGAGCGTGCCAAGCCGGGGCCGCTATGTCAATTATTCCTATCTAGATAGTAGGTTTAGCAGGTTTGACCGAACTGGCCCAGCGGGCCTGGCCCCGGTCCCGCAGGCCAGGGTGACCTGGGTCGGCAAAGTTGGGCCGCATGCGAGCTATCCGCGCCTGCTCGGGTCAGCCACGATGAGCAGGCCGCGCAGGCAGCCGTCAAGGACCAGGCCCGCGAGGGCGATCGTGATGATCCCGGCGAAAACGAGCGCGGTGTCCAGGTAGTCGCCCGCCTGCATGATCAGGAATCCGAGCCCGCTGGTCGCCGCGAGCAACTCGACCGCGACGATGCTGCTCCAGGCCCCGGCCATGGCGATCCGCATGCCGGTCAGGATCCCTGGCAGCGCCGAGCGGATCTGCACGTGCGCCAAGGTGTACCCGCGGGTCGCGCCGAGAGTCCTCGCGCACAGCCGCAGGTCTTCGGGGACCTCGTCGAGCGCGGCGACGGTGGTGATGGCCATCACCGGGATGACCCCGACAATGATCAGGACCTCCTTGGGCAGTTCGCCGATGCCCAGCCAGACGATGAACAGCGGAATGAAGGCGAGCGGCGGCAGTGGCCGGATGACCTCGATGACGGGATCGACCAGGTGCCGGATCACCCGGCTGGCTGACATCGCGGCTCCGGCGGCCACGCCGATCGCGACGCCGATGACGAACCCGAACAGGATCCGGCGCAGGCTGATGTACAGGTCGAACCAGAGCGGCTTGCCCTGCGCTGGGTAGGGCCGGGTCAGGTAGTGCGCGAACTGCGACCCGGTCTGGATGACCGAGGGCAGCGCCACCTGATCGCTGAGGATCATGGCGGCTACCTGCCATAGCAGCACCAGGGCGACGAGCCCGCCCAGGCCGGTCACCACCCGCCGGGTGCGGGCCCGCCGCCGGGCCCGCCGGTGCGCCAGCAGGTCGGCGCGCTCGTCGAGCGGGCCGTGGTCGGCCGCGCCCAGGCTCGCCTGGGCGCCTTCCTCGATCACGGCGGTGCCGCTGAGCGGCGCGGAATGCCAGCCTGACATCGGTTACTCCTTAGCGGTTCCGCCAGGCACACGCGCAGCGGCCCGGTGCGGGCTCATCTGGTCAGGGATGCGCGGATCCTGCGCTTGACGGCGAGGAACCGCTCCGTGTCGACGTCGGCGGCATGCCGGGGCCGGCCCAGCGGGACATCGAGAATCTCGCGGATGCCAGGCGGCTTCCCGCCCATCACCGCCACCCGGTCACCGAGCAGCACCGCCTCCTCGATGTCGTGTGTCACGAAGATGATGGTGATCCGGTAGCGCTCCCACATGCTCAGCAGGAAATCGTGCATGCGGATCCGGGTGATCGCGTCGAGCGCGCCGAACGGCTCGTCCATGAGCAGCAGCGAGGGCCGGGTGACCATCGCCCGGGCGAACGCCGCCCGATGCTGCATCCCGCCCGACAGTTCGTGCGGGAAGGCGTCGCTGAACTGCGCCAGCCCGACGGTCGCCAGGATCGCGTCGGCCTCGGCGTCCAGCTCAGGATCGTCCCGCTGGTGAATGCCGGCGGACCGCTGCGCCTTCGGGCCGAACAAGACGTTCTGCCTGGTCGTCAGCCAGGGGAACAGCATCGGGCTCTGGAACAGCATGCCCCGGTCGGGGGCCGGGCCACCGGCCGGCCGGCCCCCGACGCGTACCGAGCCCTGGTCGCTGGCCAGGGCGCCCGCCACGATGCGCAGCAGGGTCGACTTCCCGCACCCAGACGGGCCGAGCAGGCAGACGAGCTCTCCCGGGGCGACCTGGAGGTTGATCCCGGACAGGGCCACCGTCCGCCGGCCGGACCGGCGGAACGTCTTGCCGACCGATTCGAGCACCACGTGAGCGGCCGCTGGGCCCGCGTCCGGCCGGGTGCCCGCGTCAGCAGTCACCAGCCAGCGCCTTCTTGACGAATGTCGGATCGACATGGGTGGCCACGACCGAGGCAGATGGGGCCGAGGGCAGGCGGCCCTGCCCGACCAGGAACTTCCCGGTCTGCACGTATGCCTTGACGATCGGGCTGCCCGTGTCGCCCGCCGTGGAGCCGAGCCAGTGCAGTTGCTGGCTGAGCGGGATGAACGGGTAGTTCTTCGTGGCCGACACGATGAGGTTGCCCGGGACACCCTGGACCTTGGCGCTCTGGGTCAGGTACCTGGCTGACTGCGGGCCGGTGAACAGCCGGGTCGCCTGGACCTCGGCGCACACGTACTTCTGCACCAGCGCGGGGTTGCTCCTGACCAGGTTCTGCGAGACCGCGACCACGTTGAGGCCGGGGATGCCCAGCTTGGCGATCTGCTCGGCGTCGATGAGCGGGTGACCGCCCTTCGCGACCAGCTGGGCTTCCGGTCCCGCCTGCACGTAGGCCGCGGCGACGGAGCCGCCCAGGTACGCGGCGGCGGCGGCCTGCTCGCTGGCAAAGCCGACCACCTTGACTGACGAGGTGAGGTGCTGCAGCGCCAGCCAGCCGCGCAGCTCATAGTCCTCGGATGATCCGACCAGCACGCCGACCGACTTCCCGGCCAGCCCCGCGGCCGAGCTGACCGACGCGGGAACGATCAGTGCGTCCGCGTCAAAGCTCTGCGCGATGACAACGGTAACCGCAGTCTTGGTGCCGATGGCGCCGACCACCGGCGGGTTGCCGACACCGCTGATGGCCTGGAGGCTGCCACTGCGCATCTCGGCGATCGCTGTCACGCCCGCGTCGAACGGCACGAAGTGCAGCTGGGCCGGGATCGTCTTGGCCAGCGTCGCGTCACTGTCGATGATGCTGTCGGAGTTGGCCACGGTGCCCTGGCCGTAGGCGATCGTGAAGCCGGGCAGCGCCCCGCTGGAACCGCCGCGGCCGGTGACAGCCCACACGATCACGGCGATGACCAGCACGGCCACTATCGCGAGGCTGCCGTAGATCCGCCGCCGCCTGCGCTTGTAGATGGGAGCCGGCTTGCGGGCCGGCACGGTCACGTCTGCTGATGTGCTCATCAGTTTCCTTCGGTCGGGATGATCGGGGGGTGCGGGCAGCGGCGGATTAGCCCGCCGCGCCGGCGTAGTAGGCCGATGCATCACCCTTCAGCGATACGCTCGGCCGGCCGTCGATGCCGATCGGCAGCGAGCCTGCGACAGTGACCCGCTCGCCGCGTCGGTGCGCGCCGCCGTAGTCGAAGATCGCGTAGTGCTGGGTGGCCCGGTTGTCCCAGATGGCCAGGTCACCGACCCGCCAGCGCCAGCGCAGCGTCTGCTCGGGGCGGGTGACGTAGTCCTGCAGGATCCGGATGAGGTCACGTGATGCCTGCGGGGAGAACCCGAGCACGGTCCGCGCGAAGCCACCAAGGACCAGTGACAGCTCACCGGTCTCCGGGTGCACCCGGACGGCGGGATGCTCGGTCTCGTAGACGGTCGAGGTGAACTCCTTCTGCCGGGCCGCGAGCTCGGGGTCGCCGCGCTCCCCGCGGCCATACACGGCCGCGTAGTCGTAGTCGTTGGTGTGCACGATGCGCAGCCGTTCGGCCAGGTCGCGCAGCTCGGCCGGCAGGCTCTGGTACGCGGTCACGGTGTTGGCCCAGATCGTGTCCCCGCCGACCGGCGGGATGACGACGGCGTGCAGCAGGGTGAAGGCCGGCGGCCGGTCCACGAAGGTCACGTCCGTGTGCCAGTGGTTGGCCCGGCCGCCCCTGCGTGAGTCGATCTCCTCCAGGAACGGCTGATCCTGCGGCGACGCCAGGGTCGGATGGCCGAGTGTCACCGGGCCGAGCCGCTCGGCGAAGGCCACCTGCCGGGCGTAGTCGAGGCTCTGGTCGCGCAGGAAGACCACCTTGTGGTCGAGCAGTGCCTGGCGTACCTGGGCCACCGCGTCGTCGCTGAGCACATCGCCGGTGTCGACGCCGGAGATCTCGGCGCCGACGTTGCCGGCCAGCCTGGTGATGCCGATCCGGGTCGCGCTGCTGATGATTTCGGTCATGGTTGAGTAACCCTTCAAGCGGTAGGCGAAGGACAGACGTGGCGGCTACTCACGCAGCGTCTGCGGATGTCGTTACTGGTGAACTTTTTCGCCCCCCCAGGGGCGAAAAAGCGAACTGATAACTGATGGCACGAAGCCGCGCCGACGGGGCCCCGGGCCCGGCGCTCGGGTCGGGGAACCTGATGCGGTGCGGGGCCGGCCGGGGAGCGTCGCAGTTGACCGATGCGGCGCGTCAGCGGCCGGCGCGGAACGTCAGAACTGGACGACGCGGAGCGTCAGGATCGGGGGGACAGACCGCGCTGGCTACGAGGAGCAGGTCCACGTAGCGGCGCTCAGTACCGTCGTGGGTCGTCATGGAGCCCACGATGTCAGTCCCGCCACGCTTTGTCAATATTTCCGATCAAGATTATAGGAATCTCGGTTTGAGAAGCGCCTGCGCTAGCTTGTCGACTGGGCCAGCGCTTGTCGACTGGGCCAGCGCTGCTAGGCGGTCAGCAGCCGGCGAGACGGTCAGCGAGGTAGGACTTGATGGCATCGATACCGATCCGGTCCTGCCGCATGGAGTCACGTTCCCGGACCGTCACGGCCTGGTCGTTGAGCGTGTCGAAGTCCACCGTGACGCAGAACGGGGTGCCGATCTCGTCCTGCCGCCGGTAACGGCGGCCGATGGCGCTGGCGTCGTCGAAGTCGGTGTTCCACCGCTTGCGCAGTTGCGCGGCCAGGTCGCGGGCCTTGGGCGAGAGGTCCGCATTGCGGGACAACGGCAGCACCGCCACTTTGACCGGGGCAATCCTCTGGTCGAGGCGGAGCACGGTCCGCTTTTCCATGTTGCCCTTGGCGTCCGGCGCCTCATCCTCGGTGTACGCGTCGAGCAGGTGCACCAGCAGGGTCCGGTCCACGCCGAGAGCCGGCTCGATGACGTAGGGGACGAACCGCTCGCCCGACTCCGGGTCGAGATAGGACATGTCCTGGCCGGAGGCGCGGCCGTGCGTGGTCAGGTCGAAGTCGGTGCGGTTCGCGATGCCCTCAAGCTCGCCCCACTCGCTGCCCGGGAAGTCGAACCGGTACTCGATGTCCACGGTGCGCTTGGCGTAATGCGAGAGCTTCTCCTTGGGGTGCTCATACACTCGCAGGTTCTCGGCGGCGATCCCGAGATCCACATGCCAGGCGAGCCGCTCATCGATCCAGCGCTGGTGCACTTCCTCGTCCGCTCCCGGCCTGACGAAGAACTCCATCTCCATCTGCTCGAACTCGCGGGTGCGGAAGATGAAATTTCCCGGGGTGATCTCGTTGCGGAACGACTTGCCGATCTGCCCGATGCCGAATGGGACTTTCTTGCGCGAGGATTGCAGGACATTGCGGTAGTTGATGAAAATGCCCTGCGCGGTCTCCGGCCGCAGGTAGGCCAGGCTCGACTCGTCCTCCGTCGCGCCCAGGAAGGTGCGCAGCAGGCCGTTGAACATCCGCGGCTCGGTAAAGGCGCCCCGGGTGCCGCAGTTCGGGCAGGCGATCTGCGCCAGGCCGTCGGCCGGCGGGTGGCCATGCTTGTCCTCGTAGGCCTCGGTCAGGTGATCGGCCCGGAACCGCTTGTGGCAGGACTGGCACTCGGTGAGCGGGTCCACGAACTCGGTGACGTGCCCGCTGGCCTCCCAGACCTCACGGGCCAGGATCACGCTCGAATCCAGGCCGACGATGTCGTCGCGCTCCTGGACCATGGACTTCCACCACTGGCGCTTGATGTTGTTCTTCATCTCCACGCCAAGTGGGCCGTAGTCCCACGAAGCCCGGAGCCCGCCGTAGATCTCGCTGGACGGAAATACGATGCCGCGCCGCTTGCACAGGCTGACAATCGTGTCCAAACGGTCGTTACGTCGGGCCATGAAAGACTCCATCCGGCTGGCGGTCGGCGGGTTTGGCGCGGCGCGCAATCCACCTGCGATCGCGCCGCCTGAAGCATGTCCCGCGGATGGGCCGTCGCCGCAGGCCAAAGATGCACGGAACGGGCCCTGGTGGTCGGTAAAGACCCCTTACAGGCCCCTAGCTTAGCGGGGCCAGCGAGGGCCGACGACCGGATATCGCGGCGCCGGGACAGCGCGTGACCGAGCACACCAGCGCCCGCCGTGGCCGCGGTACCGGGCCTTACCGGGATATCCGGGGCATCACCGGAACACAGCCCCGCGGACGAGGTCGGCGTCGATGTTCAGCGTGAAGCCGTTGATCTTGCGATTGTGCGCGCCCATGTACTGCTTGATCCTGTTGCTCTGCCACCACCAGTCGGGCAGGTAGGGCGTGCCGGTCACGTTGGACTGGCCATCCCAGAACGCGAACCACAGCGAGTCAGGCTTGACCATCAGGCGGCCGTTCACCACAGTGGCCAGTCCCACGGCCTCAGCCCCCGTGGATGCGCTGGAGTACACCCCGGAGACATACCCGGACGCGTGTATCTGCCTGGTCCACGCGTCCAGGAAGGTGAGCACCGGGGACACGCAGGCCGCCTTGGAGGTGTTGAACGACTCCATGTCGTAGTAGATGGGCGTGCGGCGGCCCATGCCGAAGGCGGCCGCGTGCCGTACCGCATCCAGCGCCGCCGCCTGGCCCTCCGCGGCAGCCTGCGCCGGGATGACCCGTATCTTGAACTGCTTGTTGCAGGTCGCCTGCCGCCCCACGTAGGTGGGGATGAGCCCCCAGCCCAGGGACGTGACGGCACTGACCCACGCGGCCGTCAGGTTGCCGTACCCGCAGCCGACCTCCGAGCCGCCGATGTAGATCCCCGCGTAGGAGAAGGCCTTATGCCAGGCCTGCATCACGGTGAGCGAGGGCGCGGTGCACGCGTCGAACCCTTTCCCGGTCACATGCCCGCTGACCGCGTTGGCCCGGCCGGGGCCGGCCCCGGGCCGGGATGCGGCGCCGCCGCCTGCCGGGGTGGCCGGCCCCGCAGCGGAACCCGCGGCCGTCCCAGCGGAACTGGCCGCCCGGCCGGACGGCGATCTGCGCAGGCTTTGGATGATCTTGATGGTGGATGCGGCAGCGCCGCCGTAGGTGGCGCTGATGGACAACCCAGGTGACTGGAGCGACGCGTACAGCTCGTGGTCCTGCGAATCAGCGACGACCGACCCGCCCACCCGCGGCAGGTTGCCCACCGCGGGGAACGCGGCGAGCCCGCCCGCGGCGGGCAGGCCGGCCGCAGGCCCAGCCGTGGCGGACGGCACCTGAAGGCTGATCGTCGCGACCCGGCCGATGAGGCGGGCCGGGCATTCCTGGTTAGCTCCGGGATGCCCCAGGTACAAGGCGTTCCGGTCATAGCGCTCACAGGTGGCCGGATGCCGGTCCAGGTCGTAAACCGGCCAGCTCGCCGGGACATCGATCATGTACCCAGCGAACCGGACCACCTTGACCGGCGCGGCGTCGTGACTGATCTGCGCGGCCAGTCGCAGCGCGGCCAGCCGCGCCCCGGCCGCTCCGGGCGGCGCGGCCCCGGGCCGGCTTACAGCGGTTCCCCCGATCCCGATGATGGTAAGTCCCACGGCCACGATGAAGGTGGCTACACGTCGCATCTGCATTCCCCCGAATGCGTGACGCCATGACCGCGGCTGCGGCTACGGCTTTCACGTCTCCCCCGGTAAGCCCCGTTCCCGGTGATTCAACGGACATGCGCGTTGGGGATCGCAAATGCGTTGTCAGGCCGTATCTTTGCCAAGGACATGCTAAACCGTTGACCGATTGCCAGCCCGTGCCAGCGGAGGGACGCCCGATGAATACGCGCCAGCCACGGCGACGGACGCGGCCGCAGGGCCCGCCTGCCCGGCCGCCGCAGCGGCCCCCGCAGCGGCCGTCGCAGCCGAAGGGCGCACCAGCCCGCCCGCCAGGCTCGACCGGTGCCCGCCGGTCACTGGAGAATGCCAGCGCCCTGCCGATCACATTTCTCCATCAACTGCCGCGCTGGGTCGCGCCAAGCGTGCTCGCGGGCCTGTTCGTGCTGGGTGCCTTCGTCCGCGGCTGGGTCGGTGCCGTCGCGATCGGCCTGGTCGCGCTGGTCATCGGGTGGCTGGCCAGCCTGTCCTGGCCCGCGCTGAACCCGCCGGGGCGGGTGCTGCGGGTGCTCATCGTCGCCCTGCTGATCGCGTTTGCCCTATGGCAGGGCAGCAGGTAAGCGCGGCAGCAGGTTCGGCTCCGCCCCGCCGTAGCGGCGGTCCCGGCTCGCATAGATCTCGCAGGCGTGCCAGAGATGGCGGCGGTCAAAATCGGGAAATAGCGTGTCGAGGAATACGAGTTCGGCATAGGCCGACTGCCAGAGCATGAAGTTGGAAATGCGCTGCTCGCCCGACGAGCGGACGAAAAGATCCACATCGGGTATGCCTGGCTCATCCAGGTACCGGGCGAAAACCTTCTCATCCACCTTGTCGGCGCGGAGCTTTCCGGCCGCCACATCGGCGGCGATCGCAGCGGCGGCATCAACAATCTCGGCCCGTCCGCCGTAATTGACGCAGAATTGCAGGGTAAGGACGGAGTTGCCGACCGTCATTCGTTCTGCGTCCTCTAGCTCACGGATGACGCTGCGCCACAGCCGGGGCTTGCGTCCCGCCCAGCGGACCCGGACGCCCATCTCGTTCAGCTGATCGCGGCGGCGCCGGATCACGTCACGGTTGAACCCCATCAGGAACCGGACCTCGTCGGGCGAGCGCCGCCAGTTCTCCGTGGAGAACGCGTACGCCGACAAATAAGGAATGCCCAGTTCGATCGCGCCCATGATGACGTCGAAGAGCGAGTACTCCCCCCGCTTGTGGCCTTCCGTGCGCGGCAGGCCACGCTGCTTGGCCCAGCGGCCGTTGCCATCCATCACCAGCGCGACGTGCCGGGGCAGGAACTCGGCCGGGATGGCGGGCGGCTGGGCACCGTCACGGTGCGGGTCCGGCGGCCGGACAGCTCGCGTCACACGCTCCCCCCGGTGCTGGCCGCGTGTTCCACGTGGCGCAGCGAGCGGATCGAGTGCTCCAGGTGCCATTGCACGTACGCGGCGACGAGGCCACTGCACTCCAGCTGATGCCTGGGCTGGCTCACATCGGCGCGGGCCCAGTCCCCCCGCAGCAGCGCGCCCATCAGGCCGATCGTCTGCGCCGACGGGGTGGCCGCACCGGCCGGCCGGCAGGACCGGCAGGTCAGGCCGCCCGCGGCGATGCCGAAGACCCGCGATCCGGCGTCCCGGTTCGCGGTGTCCGGTGTCCCGCACACGGCGCACTCCTCGATCGCTGGCGCGTACCCGGCCACGGCGAGGGAGCGTAGCAGGAAGGCGTCGAGGACAAGCCGCGGATCGTGAGCCTCCTCACCGAGCGCCCGCAGCCCTCCCACGAGCAGCAGGAACTGGCGCATGGCCGGCTCCTTCTCCACCGGCGTGAACCTCTCCGATGTCTCCAGCATGGCCGTTCCGCTGGTGTACCGCGGGTAGTCCGCGGACAGCGCCGCACCGTACGGCCGCACCGTCTCCGCCTGGGTGACCACATCAAGCGTCCGGCCCGTGTAGAGCTGAAGATCGACATGGGTGAACGGCTCCAGCCGGGCACCGAACCGCGACTTGGTGCGCCGCACGCCCTTGCCGACCGCGCGGACCCGCCCGGTTCGCCTGGTGAGGACGGTGATGATGCGATCAGCCTCGCCCAGTTTCTGGGTGCGCAGCACGATCCCGTCGTCCCGGTACAGGCTCACCCTGCCATTGTCGCGCACCCGCAGGCCGGTCCGGCCAGGACGCGCCTGGCGGGACCGGCCCGGCCGGGATACGGCTACCGCGCCCAGACGCGGTTCAGCGCCGACAGGACCGCCCGCAGCGATGCGGTCACCGTGTTGGCGTCGATGCCGACTCCCCACAGCGTCTGCCCGTCGATCTCGCATTCCACATAGGCCGCCGCCTGAGCGTCACTGCCGGAGGACAGCGCGTGCTCCGCGTAGTCGAGGACCCGGACCACGGCCCCCACCGAACTGAGGGCATCGCAGAACGCGGAGATGGGGCCGTTGCCGGTCCCCTCGATCTGCCGTTCCTGCCCATCGAGGCGCAGATCCACGGTGAGCATGTCCTTCGCGTCCACCACCGAGGACGTGTGGTGTGACAGCAGCACCGCCGACCCCTCGGCCAGGTACTCGGCCGAGAAAGCCTGCCACATCTGCGCGGGGCTCACCTCGCCGCCTTCGGCGTCGGTGTGCGCCTGAACCACCCGGGAGAACTCGATCTGCAACCTGCGCGGCAGGTCAAGCTGATGCTCGGCCTTCATGATGTAGGCCACGCCGCCCTTGCCGGACTGCGAGTTGACCCTGATCACTGCCTCATAGGTGCGCCCCACGTCGGCCGGGTCGATGGCCAGGTAGGGCACCGCCCAGCGGAACTCGTTGAACGGGACCCCGGCGGCGGCCGCGTCCTGCTCCAGCGCCTCGAACCCCTTCTTGATCGCGTCCTGGTGCGAGCCGGAGAACGCCGTGTAGACCAGGTCACCCGCGTACGGGTGGCGCGGATGCACCGGAAGCTGATTGCAGTACTCGGCGGTCCGCCGGATCTCGTCGATGTCCGAGAAGTCGATCATCGGGTCGATGCCCTGGCTGAACAGGTTCAGGCCGAGGGTGACCAGGCACACGTTCCCGGTCCGCTCCCCGTTGCCGAACAGGCAGCCCTCGATCCGGTCCGCTCCGGCCAGCACCGCGAGCTCAGCGTCGGCGACCGCGGTACCCCGGTCGTTGTGGGTGTGCACGGACAGGCAGACGTGCTCGCGCCGGGAAAGCTGGCGGCTCATCCACTCGATCTGGTCGGCGTACACATTGGGCGTGGACCGCTCGACGGTGCAGGGCAGGTTGAGGATGATTTCCCGGCCCGGCCCCGGCTGCCAGACGTCCATCACCGCCTCGCACACCTCGGCGGCGTATTCCAGCTCGGTGTCCATGAAGATCTCAGGCGAGTACTCGTAACCGAAGTCGCAGTCGCCCAGGTAGGCATCCGCGTACTTCATCACCGACCGGGTGCCTTCCACCGCGAGCGCCTTGCACTCCGCCCGGTCCACGCGCAGCACCACCCGGCGGAACAGCGGCGCTGTCGCGTTGTACAGGTGCACCGTGGCCCGGGGGGCGCCGGCCAGGGACTGCACGGTCCGCTCGATGAGCTCGTCCCGCGCCTGGGTGAGCACGGAGATCTGCACGTCATCGGGGATGAGGTGGCCTTCGATGAGGCTGCGGATGAAGTCGAAGTCGGCCTGGCTCGCCGACGGGAAACCGACCTCGATCTCCTTGTAGCCCATCCGTACCAGCAGGTCGAACATGGTCCGTTTGCGGGCCGGGCTCATCGGGTCGATCAGTGCCTGGTTGCCGTCCCGCAGGTCCGTGGACAGCCAGCGCGGAGCTTCCGTGATGGACCTGCCGGGCCAGCGGCGGCCGGGCAGGTCAACGGGCTTGAATGGCACGTAGCGCTGACAGGGCATCCCACTGGGCTGCTGCCGCATGCCTGAGCCACTCTGCTGGCTTCGCGTGCCTTCGGCACTGTGCTGGCTGGGCCCGCCAGCGGCATGACGATCATGATCTTGATTGGATTGCATCGGAGAAACTGCTCCCTCGCGGATCGGGCTCGGGGCCAGCGGCACGCAAAAACCCGCGGCGAGGGAGCCGGCCTTATCGGCCCCCGCCGCGGCGAATAAGCAGGAGGGATCCGCGCAGCATCGCTACTGACCCTAGCAGACCGCACGGATAGCGCTACCGGGTGTCCCGTCGCCGTGCCGCGGCCGTGGCGCTGAGCCGCCGGCCAGATAAATGCGTCGCGCAGGCCGGCAGGCCGTGGCTTGAATGGGGGAATGCGGATCGAACGGTTCGACCCCGAGGCCGACCCGGCCCGGACGCTGGCGTGCTACCAGGCATATCGCGCCAGCGTGCCGGTCGATGATCCGCCCTGCCCGCCGGCGTCGCTGCGCGCCTTCACTGGCTTCCTGGCGTGCGGCTGGACGGAGGACTATCCCGAGGCGTGGGCCGCCGGGGAGGCGCCGGGCCAGGCGGACGGCTATTACACGGCCTCGCTGCCGATGCGCGAGAACCATCATCAGTCCCATATCGACCCGGTGGTGAGGCCGGCCGCGCGGCGGGCCGGCCTCGGAACCGCCCTGCTGCGCCACGCGGCGGCCAGGGCCGCCGAGGCGGGCCGCACGACGCTGGCCGCCGACACCCGGGACGGCGGGGCCGGTGAGGCCTTCGCCCGCGCGCTCGGGGCTCAGCGGGTCATCACCGACGTCCGCCGGCTGCTTGACCTCACGGCCGTGCCGCCCAGCGTGCTGGCCAGGATCGCGGCCGAGGCCCGCGGGTCATCCCGCGGCTACTGGGTGCAGTCCTGGGCAGGCACCATCCCCGAGGAGTACTTCGGCCAGGTCGCAGTCATCAACGCGGCCCTGAACGACGCCCCGCATGACGCGAGCTCCCAGGGCCAGGCCTGGGACGCCAGCCGGGTGCGCGCGGGCCAGCGTCGCGTCGAGGTGCAGGGCCTGCGCTACTACTCGGTGGCGGCGCAGTGCGCGCGCAGCGGAGAGCTCGCCGGGCTGACCCAGCTCGGCGTGGATCCCGGGACCCCGGAGTGGGGATACCAGGAGATGACGGCGGTCACCCGCGCGCACCGGGGGCACCGGCTCGGGCTGCTGCTCAAGGTCACCATGCTGGACCTGCTCGCGACACACGAACCGCAGCTCAGGTGGATCATCACCGGGAACGCGGACGAGAACGCGCACATGATCGCCATCAACGCCCGGCTTGGCTTCCAGTTCCTCGACCGCTGGGCGACCTGGCACCTGGATGTGGCGGACGTGCTCGCGCGGCCCGCCGACCGCGCTGAGGCCCGGCTGCCGGGGATCGGCCCGGGTCAGTCGTAGAAGCCGAGGCGGCGCAGCTGCTTCGGATCACGCTGCCAGTCCTTGGCCACCTTGATCCGCAGGTCGAGATAGACCTTTGTGCCGAGCAGCGCCTCGATCTGCTGGCGCGCCCGGGTGCCGACCTCCTTCAGGCGTGCCCCCTTGGCCCCGATGACGATGGACTTCTGGCTGGGCCGCTCGACGTACATGAACGCATGGACGTCAATGAGATCGTCGCGCCCCGCCCGCGGTCCCATCTCCTCCACCACGACGGCGATGGAGTGCGGCAGCTCATCGCGGACCCCTTCCAGGATCGCCTCCCGGATCAGCTCGGCAACAAGCTGCTGCTCCGGCTCGTCGGTGAGCTCCCCGTCGGGGTACAGGGGCCGGCCGCGGGGCAGGTGGCTCACCAGGACGTCGGTGAGCACGTCGAGCTGGTAGCCGGACACCGCGGACACCGGGACGATGTCCGCCCAGTCGCCGAGTTCCGTGATGGCCGTCAGCTGAGCCGCGACCAGTGCCTGGGACGCCTGGTCGGTCTTGGTCACGATGGCGACCACGGGGGTCTTGGCCTGGCCGGTCAGCTCGCGGGCCAGGTACTTGTCCCCGGGCCCGATGCGGTCCGCCGCGGGCACGCAGAAGCCGATCACATCGACCTCGGTCAGCGTGGCGCGCACCAGGCTGTCCAGCCGCTCGCCGAGCAGGGTGCGCGGCCGGTGCATGCCCGGCGTGTCCACGATGATGAGCTGAGCATCCGGGCGGTGCACGATGCCGCGGATGGCCCGCCGGGTGGTCTGCGGGCGGCTGCTGGTGATCGCCACCTTGGTGCCGACCAGCCCGTTCATCAATGTCGACTTACCGACATTCGGCCGGCCGACAAAGCAGGCGAACCCGGACCTGAATTCCGGGTCCGCCGTCGGCGGCCCGCCGGATAGCGGACGTATCTGCGGCGATCCCACGCTGCGATTCTCCCCCACGCTGGGGGCGGCCCCGTCCACGCCGGTACATTCAGCCCCGTGCCGCCGCCCCCGGTTCCCCGGCCGACCGCACGGATCATCCTGATGGACGATGCGCAGCGGGTGCTCCTGTTCAGCGCGCTGATCGAGGCCGCTGGCCCGGAAACCTGCTGGCTCACCCCCGGCGGCGGGGTCCGCCTCGGCGAGACGCTGGCCGCGGCCGCGGCCAGGGAACTCGCCGAGGAGACCGGCCACCTGCTCGCCGCCCACCAGCTCGGGCCGGTCGTGGCCACCTGCTCGGGCCAGTGGACGGCGGGCGAGCAGGTGTTCCTGGCCACCGACTCGTTCTTCTTCGTCCGGGTCAGCGCCGCCCCCACGGTGGACACCAGCCGCCAGGAGCCCCTGGAGCGGTCGCTGCTGACCGGTTTCCGGTGGTGGACGCTGGCCGAGCTGGACGCGGCCACCGACCTGGTTTTCCCGGTCGGACTCGGCGGGCTGGTCCGCCAGTTGCTGGCGACCGGAACGCCCGCGCGGCCGGTGCTGCTGCCGTGGAACTGGGCCGACGGCTGACCCGATCAGGGCGCCAGGGTGCTCCGCAGCACGCCGTCGGTCCCGGCGACGAACAACGTGGCCGACGGGCCCAGGTCACGCAGCACGGCCAGATCCGCCCGGTCCACCACGTCCGTGTCGCTGACCAGCGCCGCGGCCTCCAGGCTGGCCGCCCCGCTGGACACCGCCATGGCGACCGCGAGGCGCAGCGCGGACAGCCTGAGCGATGGCAGCGCGACAGCCGCTGCGGCATAGGTACGGCCTGTCTCGTCTCGCACGGCGGCGCCCTCGGCGGCCGCCACCCGGGCCCGTGCCGATCGGGCCAGCGTGATGATCTTGAGGTCTTCCTGGCCCGGCTCCGGCTCGCTCACCAGCCCGAGTGTAGTGCGGTCAGGCTCCGTCCGGCCGCTGCCGGGCGGACCCGGGCACGGCGGGCACCAGCCGTTCCACGGTGACGGTGCCGATCCGGTTGCGCCGCCCGGCCAGGCTCTCCGCGGTGAGCCGCAAGCCGGCCACGGTGGCCACCGACCCGGCGATGGGCACCCGGCCGAGCGCGTGCGCCAGCAGGCCGCCGACTGTCTCCACATCCTCCGCGTCGATCCGCACGCCGAACAGCTCCGCCAGGTCGGTCACCGGGAGCCGGGAGGTCACCCGGGCCCGCCCCGGCGCCAGCCATTCCACCGCCGGCTGTTCCTGGTCGTACTCGTCGGTGATCTCCCCGACGATCTCCTCCAGGATGTCCTCGATGGTCACCAGCCCAGCGGTCCCGCCGTACTCGTCGATGACGATGGCCAGGTGGATCCGGCGCTGCTGCATTTCCCTGAGAAGCTCGTCGATGGGCTTGCTCTCGGGCACGAAGGTGGCCGGCCGCATGACCGAATCGACCTTCTCGACCGCCTCGGTGTCCGGGTTCTCCTGGCTCCGGTTCACCAGATCCTTGAGGTAGGCGACGCCAATCACGTCATCCTCGTTCTCGCCTACCACCGGTATCCGGGAAAAACCGCTGCGCAGGGCGAGCGACAGGGCCTGGCGCAGGGTCTTGTCCCGCTCCACGAAGATGATGTCCGTCCGGGGGACCATGACCTCCCGGACGATGGTGTCGCCGAGCTCGAACACCGAATGGATCATCTCGCGCTCACCGGGCTCAATGACCCGGCGCTGCTCCAGGAGGTCGACGAGGCCGCGCAGGTCCTCCTCGGAGCCGAACGCGCCCTCGCGGGCCCACCGGCCCGGGGTCAGCACGCTGCCCGTGGCCAGCAGCAGCCTGGGCAGCGGCCCCAGCACCCGGACCAGCGGGTGCAGGATCCCGGCGGCGGCCAGCGCCACCCGCTGCTCGTGCTGGCGGCCGAGCGTCCGTGGCCCGATCCCGGCCACCAGGTAGAGGATCGCGATCATGATCACCGCGATGAGCAGGAAGCTGCGCCAGCCCGAGCCGAGCCAGTGCAGCAGCGCCGCTGCCATCAGCACCGTGGCCCCGGTCTCGCAGGAGACCCGGGCCAGCAGCAGCACGCTCAGGTACCGGGACGGCTCGGCGAGGATCGCCTGGAGCTGCGCATAGGCATCAGGGATCGCGCTGCGCGCGGGCGAATGCGAGCCGGCCCGGGAGGCGCGCACCAGCGCGACCTCAGCGCTGGCGCAGAACCCCGCGAGCAGGGTCAGAATGATCGCCGCGACAACGAGCCACGCCATGCTGGCATCACCCGGGCCCTTCCTGACCCTCCCCGCCGCTGCCTGACCCGCGCTCCGCGCGCCACGAGCCGAGCAGCTCGTCTTGCAGGCTGAACATGGTGGCACGTTCATCAGGGTCGGCGTGATCATATCCGAGCAGGTGCAAGATGCCGTGGGTGCACAGCAGTTCAAGCTCGTCCAGCAGCGGGTGCGCGGCGCGGTCCGCTTGCTCGCCCGCCACCTCGGGGCACAGCACCACGTCGCCGAGCAGGCCAGGTACCGAACCTGGATCACCGGCCGTGCCCGGGTCTCCGCGGCTGGTGCCGGGCGCGGGCGGCCTCAGCTCGTCCATCGGGAAGGCCAGGACATCGGTGGGCCCGGGCTCACCCATCCAGCGCTGGTGCAGGTCAGCCATGGTCACGGTGTCAACCAGCAGCACGGACAGCTCGGCGAGCGGGTGGATGCGCATCCCGTCCAGGACGTGCCTGGCCATCGCCGCGAGGTCAGTCTCGTCGACGCTGACCCCTGACTCGTTGGCGATCTCGATGCTCACCGCGGGCCACGGCCCGGCCCGCGCTCAGCGCGGCGCTGGATGGCCCCGCCACGTCCCGCGGCCGGCAGCCGCTCCGCCGGGGACGCCGCGCCCCTGATCCGCGCGTCGTATCGCTCGTAGGCGTTCACGATGTCTCCGACCAGCCGGTGCCGCACCACGTCGTTGCTGGTCAGCCGGGCGAAGTGGACGTCATCCAGGCCTTCGAGGATGTCCTGGACCAGGCGCAGCCCGCTGGGCTGGCCCGACGGCAGGTCCACCTGGGTGATGTCGCCGGTGACCACCATCCGGGAGCCGAACCCGAGCCGGGTGAGGAACATCTTCATCTGCTCCGCCGAGGTGTTCTGAGCCTCGTCCAGGATGATGAACGAGTCGTTGAGCGTCCGCCCGCGCATGTACGCCAGCGGCGCGACCTCGATGGTGGCCGCCGCCATGAGCCGCGGGATGGAGTCCGGGTCGAGCATGTCGTGCAGCGCGTCGTGCAGCGGGCGCAGGTACGGGTCGATCTTCTCGTACAGCGTGCCGGGCAGGAATCCCAGCCGCTCGCCCGCCTCCACCGCGGGGCGGGTGAGGATGATCCGGTTCACTTCCTTGGCCTGCAGCGCCTTGACCGCCTTGGCCATGGCGAGGTAGGTCTTGCCCGTTCCGGCCGGCCCGATGCAGAAGACGATGGTGTGCTCGTCGATGGCATCGACGTAGCGCTTCTGGCCGAGCGTCTTGGGCCGGATGGTCCGGCCGCGCGCCGACAGGATGCCCAGCGAAAGCACATCGGCCGGGCGGATCCCCGATTTCTTGCGGAGCATGGCCACGACCCGCTCCACCGCGTCGGCGGTCAGTTCGGTGCCACCCGCGAGCAGTTTGGTGAGTTCCTCGAACAGGGCCGCCACCCGGGCGCTTTCCTCCGCCGCGCCGGTGATCGTGACCTCGTTGCCGCGCACGTGAATATCGGCGTCGAACGCCTCCTCGATCACATGCAGAAGCTCATCCCGCGAGCCCAGCAGGCTAACCATCGAGTGGTCATCCGGAATTACGATCTTGACCTGGGTGCCGCCGCCAGACGGCTTGCGGTCGCCGGGCTCGCCGGAAGTGTCTGTCAATTCATTCTCTCTGCCTGGGCCAGGCGCATGCCCGCGCCGTACGCTCGCCATGCTATCCGCGCGGCATCATCCGGGCGGCCAGCCCAGGCCGCGGCCGCCCAGTACATGCGCGTGCGCGTGCGCGACGGTCTGCCCGGCCTCCGGACCTGTGTTGAAAACCACGCGGTACCCGGTGCCGGCGACCCCCTCGGCCACCGCGACCTGGTGGGCCTGGGCCGCCACCTCGGCCAGCAGCCCATCCCCCGCAGCGGTGAGCGCGGCGAGATCCGGATAGTGAACTTTAGGTATCACCAGGACGTGCGTGGGCGCCTGCGGGTTTATGTCGTGAAAAGCGACTGTCCGGGGCGACTCCAGCACGCGCGATGCGGGGACGTCGCCCGACACGATCCGGCAGAATAGGCACTCTGGCACGAAGTGATCTTAGCCTGTTGGACCATCAGAACGACCGGCGACATATATGGTTGCAATGTTGCGAACCCACGGCGCACGCCCCCCGCGGTGCACGGCTCTGGCCGACTTCGGTTCTTCGCGCGTCTCCGCGGTGCGTTGCCTGGAACGGTCATGGCATTACGCGATAAGGCACGGAGAAGCATGGGGGGGAACGATTCGGTGAAGCGCAGCGGTGTAGGCGGGTCGGGTGCACGCAGTCGACATGCCTCCCGGTGAACCGGACGGCGTGGCAGCGCGTCCTACTCACGTGACCGAGACCCTGGTGGCCAATGCCGCAGTGGGCCCGGTGACGGCTGAGTGGAACGCGGACCGGGCAGTTACCGCCATCTACAGCGAGCACTACCGCTCGCTGGTCCGGCTGGCGGCCTTCCTGGTACGCGACGTCGGGACGGCGGAGGAAGTGGTGCAGGACTCGTTCGTGGCCATGCACGGAGGATGGCGCAGGCTGCGGGACAGCGAGAAGGCGCTTTCCTACCTCCGCCAGGCGGTGGTGAACCGGTCGCGGTCGGTGCTGCGGCACCGGATGGTCGTGGACCGGAACGCACCGAAGCCAGCGCCCGACATGCCCAGTGCCGAACATGGGGCCATTGCCTTGCTGGAGCGCTCCGCGGTGGTATCCGCGCTGCGGTCGCTTCCCGCGAGGCAGCGTGAGGCCCTCGTGCTCCGGTACTACGGGGATCTCTCAGAAGCCCAGATCGCCTCTGCGATGGGGATCAGCAGAGGAGCGGTCAAGAGTCACACGGCCCGTGCCATGGCGGCACTGCGGGTCGTCCTGGAGCAGGAGACATGAGGAGGGCCAGAAGGGCTACGAGGGGCCCAGGCGGTACGTAATGACATCACCCGATCGCGACTACGAGGACGTCCTCCGGCGTGTGCTGCGCACGGCCGCGGAGTCCGTTGAGCCTGCGGCTGACGGCCTTGAGCTGATCCGCAGGCGGGTTGACGCACGTCGACCTAGCCCGTTCATGCTCACCGAGTTCCTGGTCTGGTTCCAGCCGATCCTGCTCCGGCTGGAGACCAGCGCCGCCGCCATGCTGGCCTGGGTGGCGGCCCTGTCCGGCCGGCTGCAGTTGCCGGCCCGGGTCGGGCCCGCGGCGGCCCGGCTCCGCCCGCTCGTCGCCTGGGTGCGGCCGGTGCTCACTCCCGCGGACTCGAAGGCCGCGCGGGAGCGGCCCCGCGCGGCGCACCGTAACCAGCCCCCGCCGACCGGGCTGCGGGCGTGGCTGCGGCCCGCCTTCACCCGGCTGGGACCCGCCGCCTCCTGGCTCAGGCCGGTGCTGGCCGTGGCCGGCGCCGTGGCCATCGTCGTAGCGGGCGTGTTCGCGCTCGGCCAGGCCACCCAGTTCGTGACCCCCGCCAACCAGAACCAGGTCACCCACCCGGGCGTGCCCCCGCACCAGCCGAGCACCCTGCCGACCAGCGCGGGCCCGCCTGGATTCCTGCCGGGGAACCAATCGGCCACCCCGACGACGACCGCGACGAAGTCGCCGGGCACGGGGGCCGTGACCAGCTGCCCGCCCACCACCCCGAAGGCCACCCCCACCGCCGTGGCGAGCAGCCCGGTGCCCACGCCGACACCGACCGCGACGCCGACCGGGCAGCCCACCGACTCGGTGTCGCCCACCGCGTCGCCCACCGCCACCGGCGGCACGGGCACGGGCACGGGCGCGGCCGCCGAAGTCGCCTCGCTGTCGGCCCAGCAAGTCCCCATACCCTGCGCGTCGCCCAGCGCCAAGCCAAAGGCCTAGCAGGCCCGCAACTCCGCCGGGGCTTCACTTCAACTCCGCCGGGGGCTT
The DNA here is from genome assembly GCA_964412845.1 of uncultured Streptosporangiaceae bacterium. Classification (GTDB taxonomy): domain Bacteria; phylum Actinomycetota; class Actinomycetes; order Streptosporangiales; family Streptosporangiaceae; genus JAWWPY01. Next base: position 29,445 of record CAYPQM010000009.1, on the reverse strand, counting down.
CACTTCAACTCCCCGGGCGTCACTTCCGGGCCGTCACTCAGCCGCTGACCCGCCGGGCACGGCCCAGCGGGCGGACCGGCTCAGCAGGACCGCCGTGGCCACCGCCCCGGCGGTGGACGTCCGCAGCACCGTGGGACCCAGGTGCGCTCGCACCGCGCCTGCTGACATCAGCGTCTCCGCTTCGGCCGGGCTCACCCCGCCCTCGGGCCCGACCAGCACGACGATGTCCCCAGACGACGGCAGGTCCAGGCCGCCGAGCGGATCGCCGGCGGCGGAGTCCAGCAGGATGGCCAGCGCGGCCGCACCGGCCATCCGGCTGACCTCGCCCGTGGTCACCGGCCCGGTCACGTCGGGCAGCCAGGCGCGGCGGGACTGCTTGGCCGCCGCGCGCGCGGTGGCCCGCCACCGGTCAAGGGCCCGCTCACCGCGGTCGCCCGGCCACACCGCGATGCAGCGCTCCGCCGCCCAGGCGGTCACCGCGTCCACGCCGACCTCGGTCATGAGTTCCACGGCCAGCGGCCCGCGATCCCCCTTGGGGATGGCCTGGACCACGACGATGGCCGGCTCCGGGCGGGGCACCGTCCGCCGGGCCGTGACCGCAAGTTCCAGCTGCCCGCGCTGCGCCCCGGTGACCACGCACTCGGCGAGCAGGCCCGCGCCGTCGGCCACAGTGACCTGTTCTCCCACGGCCAGCCTGCGGACCGTGCTGGCATGACGGCCCTCCGGCCCGGACAGCACGATCACGTCGCTGTCCAGGTCGGCGGCGGCGGCCAGGAAGACCGGCGGCGTGGAGCCCGGCGAGGTCATCGCGACCCGCCTGGCCACCCGGCCCGGTCAGCGGCCGTTGAACGCGTCACGCAGCCGGGAGAAGAAGCCTTGCTGGCCAGGCGCGAACCGGCCGGGCGGGGTTTCCTCCCCGCGCAGCGCCGCCAGCTGCTTCAGCAGCGACTCCTGCGCCTCATCCAGCTTCGACGGTGTCTCCACGGTGACGTGAATGATCAGGTCACCGCGGCCGGAGTCGTTCAGGTGCTGCACACCCAGCGAGTACATCGGGATTACCTGACCGGATTGCGTGCCGGGGCGAAGGTCTAGGTCTCGCGGGCCGTCCAGGGTCTCTACGGACAGGGTGGCGCCCAGCGCGGCCGCGACCATCGGGATCGTCACGGTGCAGTGCAGGTCGTCACCCTGCCGCTCGAAGATCGAGTGCGGCCGCTGCAGGATTTCCAGGAACAGGTCCCCCGGTGGCCCGCCGCCCGGGCCGACCTCGCCCTCTCCGGCCAGCTGGATGTGCGTGCCGTCTTCCACGCCGGCCGGGATGCGCACCTTGATCGTGCGCCGGGTACGGACCCGGCCGTCCCCGTCGCACTCCGGGCATGGCCGGCGGATGACCGTGCCGAACCCGCCGCAGGCCGGGCAGGGCCGGGACGCCATCACCTGGCCCAGGAACGACCGCGTGACCTGGCTCACCTCACCACGCCCGCCACACACGTCACAGGTCTCCGGGTGGGTGCCCGGCGCGGTGCCCTCGCCTGAGCAGGTCGGGCAGACCACCGCGGTGTCCACGACCAGTTCCCTGGTGGCGCCGAACGCGCACTCGGCGAGATCGAGTTCCACCCGGATGGTGGCGTTGCGCCCGCGGCGCGCCCGGCTGCGCGGGCCCCGTGAGGTGGCCCCCGCGCCGAAGAACGCGTCCATGATGTCGGTGAACGGGAACCCGGCGCCGAACCCGGCGCCGCCTGGTGCCCCGCCACCTGGCGCGAACGGGTCCGCGCCCAGGTCGTACATCTGCCGCTTCTCCGGGTCCGACAGCACCTCGTAGGCCTGGTTGATTTCCTTGAAGCGCTCCTGCGTCACCGGATCGGGGTTCACGTCCGGGTGCAGTTCGCGGGCGAGCCGCCGGTACGCCTTCTTGATCTCATCGGGCTGTGCATCGCGGCGGACGCCGAGAATGCCGTAATAATCGTTGGCCATCAGGATCCCGCCAGGATCTGGCCGACGTACCGTGCCACCGCGCGCACCGCTCCCATCGCCGTCGGGTAGTCCATTCGTGTCGGGCCGAGCACGCCCAGCCTGGCCAGCTCCTGGTCACCGGTCCCGTAGCCCGCCGCCACCAGTGAGGTGCTGCGCAGTCCCTCGACGGGATTCTCCGCGCCGATCCGGACGGTCAGCGAGGAATGATCACCCGTCTCTCCCAGCAGCCGCATGAGCACCACCTGCTCTTCGAGCGATTCCAGGACCTCGCGCAGGCCCTTGGAGAAGTCGGTGGCGGTCAGGTTGGCTGCCCCGCCGACGACGACCCGCTCCTCATGCCGCTCGACCAGGCTCTCCAGGATGACGGAGAACACCGCAGTTGCGTTCGGCCGCTCGTCGGGCGTGACCCGCTGCGGCAATTCGGCGACGACCGACGCTGCCTCGGTCAGCATCCGCCCGTCGAGGCACGCGTTGAGGACCGCCCGCAGCTGGGTGACCGAGTCCTCCTCGATCGGCTCAGGGAGCTCGACACCGCGCTGTTCCACCCGGCCCGTGTCGGTGATCAGCACCAGCAGCAGCCGCTGGGCCGCCAGCGGCACCAGTTCCACATGCCGGATCGACGACCGGGTGAGCGACGGGTACTGGACGACCGCCACCTGGCGGGTCAGCTGGGCCAGCAGCCGGACGGTGCGCATCACCACGTCATCGAGGTCATAGGCACCGGCCAGGAACGTCTCGATGGCGCGCCGCTCGGCGGGCGACAGCGGCTTCACGCCGGACAGCCGGTCCACGAACAGCCGGTATCCCTTGTCCGTGGGCACCCGGCCGGCGCTGGTGTGCGGCTGCACGATGTAGCCCTGCTCTTCCAGCACGGCCATGTCATTGCGGATCGTCGCCGGGGAGACATCAAGATTGTGCCGGTCGACCAGGGACTTGGAGCCGACAGGCTCCGTGGTGGACACGTAGTCCTCCACGATGGCACGCAACACGGCGAGCTTTCTGTCGTCGAGCACGAAACCACCTCCCTGGCACTCCACAATCCCGAGTGCCAAGTCTATGGCGGGCGGGGCGCCGTGACACCCAGCCAACCGCACTGGGAGCATAACGGCTGGCGTGGGATGCTCCCGACGTACGGCTCGCGGCCGCCGGGACGGATCGCCGCGCGCGTACCCCCGGACCCGGCAGGAGGCACCATGCGGCGGGACTACGGACCTGATGTCCTCGCGGAGGGCTGGCGGCGCGCCAGGCGCCCTGAGCCGCCCCAGGTGGCCGCCGAGCGCGGGCTGGTCGTCGAGGAGGCAGGCGGCGGCTTCTGCGGCGCTGTGGTGGCCTGTGAGAAGAACGCGGTCACCCTGGAAGACAGGTTCGGCCGTCAGCGGGTGTTCCCGCTGACGCGCGCCGCGTTCCTGCTGGAGGGCACGCCGGTGACCCTGGTCCGGCCGGTGGCACCGGCACCCAGGGGCCCGGCGCGGACGGCGTCCGGGTCGGTCGCCCCGGCCCGCGGCGGCCCCGGCGGCCGGGCCCAGGTGGCCCGGGCCAGCCGGATCTACGTGGAGGGCCGCCACGACGCCGAGCTGGTCGAGAAGATCTGGGGAGATGACTTGCGTGACGTGGGCGTCGTGGTCGAGTACCTGGAAGGAGTCGATCACCTCCCGGCGATCGTGGGCAGCTTCTCCCCCGGCCCGCAGCGGCGGCTGGGCGTCCTCGTCGATCATCTGGTGCCCGGCTCCAAGGAGAGCCGGATCGCGGCGGCCGTCACCAGTGCGCACGTCCTGGTGGTGGGCCACCCGTTCGTGGACATCTGGCAGGCCGTGAAGCCCGCCGCGGTCGGCATCAAGGCCTGGCCGGTGATCCCGCGGGGGCAACCGTGGAAGGAAGGCATCCTGGCCGGGCTCGGCTGGGGCGATGACACCGCCGCCGGCTGGAAGCGGATCCTGGCCGCCACCCGCAGCTACGCCGACCTGGAACCGGAACTCCTCGGCCGGGTGGAAGAGCTGATCGACTTTGTCACCGAGCCGGGTGCTGGCTGACGTGCCCGGCGAGCGGCGCCCGGCTGACCGCACCGGCGACGGGCCGCCGGCCGATCTGACCAGCGACGGACCGCCGGCCGGCCAGCCGGTGCGTGGGCTCCCGGCCGATCTGACCAGCGACGGGCCGCCGGCCGGCCAGCGGGTGCGTGGGGTCACGCTTGCCTACCTGGGCGTCCCGGTCGCCGGGATCGTTCCGCCGCTCGCGGTCTACCTGGTGAGCTGGCGGCGGTCAGCTTTCGTCCGCGGCCACGCGGCCGAGGCGCTGCGGGCAGCATCCGCCGCGACGTTGTACGGCGTCTGCCTGCTGATCCTCGCCGTGATGCTGGCACTGGATTCGATCAAGGTCGCGGTGATCGTCGCCGGCCCACTGGCTGTCGCGCTGTGGCTGGTCGTCGTCGTGCTCTGCGCCCGCGCCGCCCGCGCGGCCCGCCGTGGTGACTCCTACGAGTTCCCCGGGTGGCTCCGGGTCTCCCAGCGCGCCCGGGCCTCCCAGCGCGCCCGGGCCTCCCAGCGCGCCCGGCCCTTTCATGATCGCGGTTGATCACTGGCTGCGGACGGCCACCTATCAACCGCAATCATGAAAACCGGGCGGGGATCAGCTAGTCAGGCCGCGGATGACGGCGTCGGCGAGCAGGCGGCCCCGCAGGGTCAGCACCACCCGGCCCGCGTCATGAGCCGACGGCTTGGCCAGCCCGTCGGTGACCGCCGCCGCGGCCGCGGCCCGGCCGGCCGGGCCGAGCAGATCCACCGGGCAGCCCTCCGCGAGCCTCGTCAGCAGCAGGATCTCCTCGGTCCTGCGCTCCGCGCCGGTCAGCACCTCGCGGGCATGGCCCGGGCTGGCCCCGGCGCCCAGCCGGGCCGCGTACGCCGCCGGATGCTTGACGTTCCACCACCGGGTGCCGGCCACGTGACTGTGCGCCCCCGGGCCGATGCCCCACCAGTCGCCACCGGTCCAGTACAGGGCATTGTGCCGGCAGCGGGCGTCCGGGCCGGTGGCCCAGTTGGAGATCTCATACCAGGCCAGCCCGCGCCCGGCGAGCAGTTCATCAGCGGCCAGGTAGGCATCCGCCATCGCGTCGTCGTCCGGCACCGGAATCTCGCCCCGGCCGATCCGCGCGGCCAGCCTGGTGCCCTCCTCGACGATCAGCGCGTACGCGGAGATGTGGTCCGGGCCGGCCTCCAGCGCGGCCTCCAGCGACTCCCGCCAGTCCGCGGCGCTCTCCCCCGGCGTCCCGTAGATGAGATCCAGGCTCACGTGCCCGAATCCCGCGTCGCGCGCCCACCGGGCGCACCGGGCCGGGCGGCCGGGCTCGTGCACCCGGTCCAGGACGGCCAGCACATGCGGCGCCGCGCTCTGCATGCCCAGTGAGATCCGGGTGATCCCGGCGGCGCGCAGCGCGGCCAGCGAGCGCTCATCCACGGTCTCCGGGTTCGCCTCGACGGTCACCTCGGCGTCGGCCGCGAGGCCGAACTCGCAGTCGATCGCGCGCAGGATCTCGCCCAGCCGCGCCGGGGGCAGCAGCGTCGGCGTGCCGCCGCCAAAGAACACCGTGCGGACCGGCAGGCTGGCCGGGCCCAGCACCCGCCGGGCCAGCCGGAGTTCCTCGATCGCGAGGCCGGGGTAGGAGTCCCTCGACGCGCCGGAGCCCAGTTCGGTGGCGGTGTAGGTGTTGAAGTCGCAGTAGCCGCAGCGGGTCCGGCAGAACGGCACGTGCACATAGATACCGAACGGATTCTTGCCCAGCTCCGCCACGGCCCTGACGGGGAGCGCCCCGTCGGCCGGAACGGCTTCACCGTCAGGAAGAGCGCC
>CAYPQM010000009.1:787-23534 GCA_964412845.1 uncultured Streptosporangiaceae bacterium | reverse complement strand
GGACCAGCGCGGTGCCGAGCCGCCAGGTCTCGCCGATCAGCGCGCCGCTGATGTCGAGGCCAGCCGTGGTGATGTTCTCGCCGAACGTGCCGTTGGGCAGCTCACGGCCCAGTTGCTCGACCCACCAGTCCAGGTCCTCGCGGGCGTACGCGTACAGGGCCTGCTCGTAGCCGCCGTGATTTTCCTTGTCGACCTGCTCGTCACCGGCCGCGCCGAGCCGCCCGATCGGCACCGGGCCGTCCACCGGGCGCTTGTCGATCGCGGTCCGCTTCAGCCGCCCGGCCCACTTCGCGTCGCTGGCCCGGCCCGTGTTCACCGAGATCACCCGCGGGTTTGCCATAGCTCCACGGTAATAGACCGGTGACGGCCGAGTCGAATGGGATTGCGGCCACCAGCCTGGTCCTGGTGCCGGTTATCCTGAGGGCGGTCACCTGGGTAGGAGGCATCGATGACGGTCGGGCCGGGGTACGGGATGGCAGCCAGCGGCGCAGGCGGCCTGCGGGCATCAGACGCTGACCGGGAGCACGCGGTCGAAGTGCTCAATACCGCATTTGCCGAGGGCCGCCTGCCCAAGGACGACTACGACACGCTAGTCGGCCACGCCTATTCCGCGCACACCCGCGCCGACCTGGAACAGGTCACCGCGCAACTGCCGGGCGGCGGGCTCGCCCTGTACACCGCGGCCCGGCCCGGGACCAACCAGCTGGCCGTCGCCTCGCTGGCCTGCGGCGTGGGCCAGGTCCTGGTCGGCCCGCTCGGCACGATTCCGGCGATCGTCCTGGGCCACATGGCGCACCGGCAGATCCGCCGGACCGGGGAGGAAGGCGCGGGCCTGGCCACCACCGGGCTCGTCCTGGGCTGGGTCGGCGCGGGGCTTACCGTGCTCGCCGTGCTCGCCGCGCTTGTCCTCCTGGTGGCCGTCTCGCATACCACGTCGTAGCCGGGGGACACCAGCCGCCGGACACCAGGCCGGCCGCCGGCCGTTATCCCTGGCGCTGCCGTTCGGGCGCGGTGGACAGCGCGGCGACGAAGGCTTCCTGCGGGACCTCGACCCGGCCGATGGTCTTCATCCGCTTCTTGCCTTCCTTCTGCTTCTCGAGCAGCTTGCGCTTGCGGGTGATGTCACCGCCGTAGCACTTGGCGAGGACGTCCTTGCGCAGCGCGCGGATGTTCTCCCTGGCGATGATGCGGCTGCCGACGGCGGCCTGGATGGGCACCTCGAACTGCTGCCTCGGGATGAGCTCCTTGAGCTTGGCGGTCATCGACAGGCCGTACTCGCGGGCGTTGTCCGCGTGCACGATCTGGCTGAACGCGTCCACCGGCTGGCCCTGCAGCAGGATGTCGACCTTGACCAGGTTGGCGACCTGCTCGCCCTCGGGCTCGTAGTCGAGGCTGGCGTAGCCGCGCGTCCTGCTCTTGAGCTGGTCGAAGAAGTCGAAGATGATCTCGGCGAGCGGCATCGTGTAGCGGATCTCCACCCGGTCGGTGGACAGGTACTCCATGCCCTTGAGCACGCCGCGGCGGCCCTGGCACAGCTCCATGATCGTGCCGATGTAGTCCGACGGCGAGATGACCGTGGCCCGCACGACCGGCTCGTAGACTTCCTTGATCTTGCCGCCGGTGCTTTCCTTGGGGCTCGCCGTCGCGGCCGAGAAGCCGTCGATGCCGCCGGGGAAGTCGCTCGGGTTGGTCACCGTGAGCTCCCGGCCGCTCTCCATCACGATGCGGTAGACCACGTTCGGCGCGGTGGAGATAAGGCTCAGGTCGAACTCGCGCTCGAGCCGCTCCCTGACGATCTCCATGTGCAGCAGGCCGAGGAAGCCGCAGCGGAACCCGAAGCCGAGCGCGGTGGACGTCTCCGGCTCGTAGACCAGGGCCGCGTCGTTGAGCTGCAGCTTGTCCAGGGCGTCCCGCAGTTCCGGGTACTCGTCGCCGTCAACCGGGTACAGGCCGGAGAAGACCATGGGCCTGGGGTGGTCGTAGCCGGCGAGCGGCTCCTTCGCCCGGTTGACCGTGGTGGTGATGGTGTCGCCGACGCGGGCCTGGCGGACGTCCTTCACGCCGGAGATGACGTAGCCGACCTCGCCGGCGCCGAGTCCGTCGCTCGGGATCGGCTCGGGGCTGATCACGCCGAGTTCCAGGGTCTCGTGCACGGCCTGGGTGGACATCATCAGCATGCGCTCGCGCTTGCTGAACTTGCCGTCGACGACCCGGACGTAGGTGACGACGCCACGGTAGGTGTCGTACACCGAGTCGAAGATGAGCGCGCGCGGCGGGGCATCCGGGTTGCCCGTCGGGTGCGGGATCTGGTCGACGATGTGGTCGAGCAGCTTCTGCACCCCCTCCCCGGTCTTCGCGGACACTCTGAGCACGTCACCCGGGTCGCAGCCGATGATGGTGGCCAGCTCTTCCGCGTAGCGCTCGGGCTGGGCGGCCGGCAGGTCGATCTTGTTCAGCACCGGGATGATCTTGAGGTCCGCGTTGATCGCCAGGTAGAGGTTGGCCAGCGTCTGCGCCTCGATGCCCTGCGCGGCGTCGACCAGCAGGACGGCGCCCTCGCAGGCCTCCAGGCTCCGGCTGACCTCATACGTGAAGTCGACGTGGCCGGGGGTGTCGATCATGTTCAGGACGTAGTGGGTGCCGTCCTTCTTCCAGGGCAGGCGCACCGCCTGGCTCTTGATCGTGATGCCGCGCTCGCGCTCGATGTCCATCCGGTCCAGGTACTGGGCGCGCATCTGGCGCTCACCCACCACCCCGGTGAACTGGAGCATGCGGTCAGCCAGGGTGGACTTGCCGTGGTCGATGTGGGCGATGATGCAGAAGTTCCTGATGATGGCCATGTCGGTCTGGCCGGGCACGGGGGCCGGCTGTCCGCTGCCCCCGGCGGCCGGTCGCTGCTGGCTGCCTGGAACGGGCACGGGAGGCCCGCCGTCCGGAACGGGCTGCTCGGGCAGTGCTGACACAGGAATCCGCCAGGTTGAAGTCGGGCTGGGCTGCACGGGGCGATGGCTGCGACGGTCGGATCCGGCGCCGTTGCCTGGCTGCCGCAGACCTGGCTCCCGTCGTGATCTATGGTCGCATGTCACAGGGGATGCCCGCGCCCCGGGCACCGGCCGGCGGCCGCTGGTTTGGGGCCGGCCCCCATGGTGAGCTATTCTTCGTGGTCGGCATGTATGCGCTGCGGCCCGTGTGCACAGCGCTCCCGCGCGGGAGAATCTGCGTGCGGGGTCGGCCACCTAGACCAGATCTCGAGCGAGGCTTCCGCGTGGCGAATATCAAGTCCCAGATCAAGCGCAACAAGCAGAACGAGAAGGCCCGCGTGCGCAACAAGGCGGTCAAGTCGTCGCTGAAGACCTCGGTGCGCAAGTTCCGCGAGGCGGCCGACACAGGTGACGTCAACGAGGCCACCCTGGCCATGCGTACCGCGTGCAAGAGCCTGGACAAGGCGGCCAGCAAAGGCGTGATCCACAAGCGCCAGGCCGCAAACCGCAAGTCCGCGATCGCCAAGCGCTGCGCCGAACTGCAGGCCTGACCAGCCCCCGTTGGCGCGGTCCGCCCACGTTCGGCGCGGTCCGCCCACGTTCGGCGCGGTCCGCCCACGTTCGGCGCGGGTCACCGCGGGTCAGCGCGATGCGCGGCTGGCCACGATCCGGCGGATGGCTAGCTCAAGCGCGTAGCCAGGGCTCGTCCCCTCCCCCTTGACCTGGGCGTCCGCCTCCGCCACGGCGGCCAGCGCCCGGGCCACTCCCTCGGGCGTCCAGCCCCGCAGTTGCTGCCGGACCCGGTCGATCTTCCACGGCGGGGCGCCGATCTCAGCGGCCAGCGCTGGGCCTGACTGGCCGCGCGGGGCGCTGCCCACCCGGCCCAGCAGCCGGACCCCCTGGGCGAGCCCGCTGGTGATCAGCACCGGGGACACCCCGACGGCCAGTGCCCAGCGGAGCAGTTCCAGCGCCTCGCCCAGCCGGCCCTCCACGGCCCGGTCGGCCACCGTGAACCCGCTCGCCTCAGCCCGGCCCCGGTAGTACCTGGCCACCACGGCCTGGTCGATCACGCCCGTGGTGTCGGCCGCGAGCTGCCCGCAGGCCGCGGCGATCTCCCGCAGGTCAGAGCCGAGCGCGTCGAGCAGTGCCCGCACCCCGCTCTCCTCGATGGTCCGGCCCGCCTGGCGGAACTCGCCTCGCACGAAGGCCAGCCGGTCAGCCAGCCGGGTGACCTTAGGGCACTCGACGACCGGGACACCCCGCTTGGTCAGGGTGGTCAGCAGCGCCTTGCCTTTCACCCCACCCGCGTGGGTCAGCACCAGCACCACGTCCGGCGCCGGGTCAGCCGCGGCGCTGACGAGTTCGTCGGCGACGTGCTTAGCGGCGTCCTGCACGTCACGGAGCACGACCACGGACCCGCCGCCGAACAGGGACGGCGCGGTCAGCGACGCCAGCTCACCCGGCCCGAGCGCCGCGGCGCGCACGTCGTGGCCGTCTTCGCCCATCCCGGCCTGATGGTCGCCAGCCGCGCTCCTGGCCTCGGCCACGAGGCGGGTGACGGCCCGCTCGACGAGCAGTTCCTCGTCGCCGACCACCAGGGCGACCGGGGCGACGCGGACAGCCGCGGGGGCAGCGGCATCGGTCACGCGTGCGGGCATAGCGGCAGCATCCCATGGACGGCGGGGACCCGGTTCATGGAACCGGACGAAGCGGGCTGCCGGGCGAGCCCGGGTGAGCTGCGAGTCAGTTGGTGGCCACCGGCTCGCCACCCCGCCACACACGGCTCGGCTTGAGCCCGTACGACCAGGTGAACGCGCCTTCGTGATCGGCATCCCAGGCCACGATGTCGGCGAACCTGCCGCGCACCATCGCGCCGCGGTCGGGTGCGCGCAACGCCTGCGCACCACCCAGCGTGGCGGCACGGAGAGCCTCGGTCACGCTCATCCCGAACTGCGCGATGGCGAGGGCGATGACCAGCGGCATCGAGGTGATCCCGTTCCCGCCCGGCGTGTGGTCGGAGCCGAGTGCGACCGCGACCCCCTTGTCGAGCAGCGCGCGGACCGGCGGCATCTTGCCCGTCTGCAGCGAGGTACCCGGGCAGACCACCGCGGCCACGCCGGCCTGGGCCAGCGCCGCGACATCATCATCACAGGCTTCGAGCAGCACGTCGGCGGAGGCGCAGCCAATTTCGGCCGCGAGCCGTGCCGCCCCGGTCCGGGACTCGCCGCACGCGTGCAGCCGGGGCAGCAGCCCAACCTGACGGCCTGCGTGCAGCACCCAGCGTGCCTCCCGCTCGGTGAACCGCCCCTCTTCGCAGTAGACGTCCACGCTGTCAGCGCCGGCCGCCGCCGCGTCGACGCACCAGGCGCCGACCGCGTCCACGTAATCGTTACGGCGGCCGAAGAACTCCGGTGGGATCGCGTGGGCGGCCAGGAACGTCACGTGCACGCGCGGCATGTTCGGCTCGCCCTCAAGCGACCGCAGCAGCCGGACGTCGGCCAGCTCGCCGTCCCGCGTCAGGTGGTAACCGGTCTTCGCCTCAATGGTCGTCGTCCCGGTCTGGAGCCACTCGCGCAGCCGCTCACGCACCCCGTTGCAGAGCGTCCACGGGTCGGTGCCCCTGGTCACGGTGACCGTCGAGGCCATCCCGCCGCCAGCCGCGGCGATCTCGTTATGCGAGGACCCGCCCGACCGCATGGCCAGCTCAGCCCAGCGGTTGCCGGCGTAGACAGGATGCGTGTGCGCGTCGATCAGCCCGGGGGTGACCAGGCACCCGCCCAGATTCTCCACATGATCAACGTCAACGATGTCCTCCACCACGCCCGGCAGCCCAGCGGGCAGCTCAGAAGCGCGCCCGACCCAGGCGATGCGTTCGTTGTGGGTCAGGATGGCCGCGTTGCTCCACACCTCGGACCCGGTCCAGAGGCGGCCAATGTTGGTAAGCAGGCGGACGGTCACCGCCAGGCTCTCCGTCCCGCAGGCGTGCGCGGGGCCATGCTCACAGTTCTCATGCGCGGTCACCTGCCATAGCTCGTGCCCACCGGATAAGCCCCCGCAAGGTTCCCCCGTCCTCAGCCCGCAGCGCTGCCTGGCTATGGGGCCTTTCGAGGATGCGGGAACCAACATATCGGTTCAGTCACGGTATTGCACTACAGGGTCCCTGTACAGGTTGTATCCGGAGAACTCAGGCCCGAAATCCCGGACCTTTCCCGTGTTCTACCGTCCGTATCTACTCCGGGCCGCCGCCGCTGCGCAGCGTGACCGCTACAAGGCCGCCACGGGCCGCCGGAATAGCGCCCGGGGCACGGGACTCAGTCCCCTGGATACCCGTTACAGCAGGCCCGCACGCCGCCCGGCGGGCCCCAGCGGGACCAACTGGTTACTGTCCGAAATCCATCACGATGCATGATGATATGACCCCACAGCGTGATCAGGCGGCCGGCCGACTCTGCCTGACCGCTCAATCAATGTACCTGTTAATAGGGGTGCAATCCATTGCATAAACCGTTAAGCGAGGTGGGCGGCAACAGTTCCGGTGACCAACCGGAACGGAAGTTTATCGGCGCATCACGCACGAAGCACAGCCCCCCGGCCGGCCGGGGGGCAGCGGCCGGGGCCAGGGATCAGCCGTGCGCCGGGACCGAGATGCCGTCGATCTCGGCGGCCAGGTCCGGCGGAACGCGGGCGGTGAGCTCGGTGCCCGCTGCTCCGTGCCGCACGGCCAGCACCTCCCCTTCCTGGTGGGCCCGGGCCACCAGGTCGCTGCGGTCGTAGGGCACCACCGCGGAGATCTCCCGGTCGCGTTGCGGCAGAGCCTGCTCCAGGGCGGCCACCAGGTCATCGAGCCCGGCGCCGGTCACCGCGGAGATGACCACGGCCCCCCGCTCCTTCAGCCGCAGGCCTTCCACGTCGATCGGGTCGGCGGCGTCCGCCTTGTTGATCACGACCAGCTCGGGGACACGCCCCGCGCCGATCTGGCCGAGGACCTCGCGGACCGCCGCGATCTGCGCGTACGGGTCGGCGTCGCTGCCGTCGACCACGTGCAGGATCAGATCCGCTTCCGCCACTTCTTCCAGCGTCGAGCGGAACGCGTCCACCAGCTGATGCGGCAGATGCCTGACGAAGCCGACCGTGTCGGTCAGGGTGAACCACCGGCCGGACGGGGTCCGGGCCCGGCGCACCGCCGGGTCCAGCGTGGCGAACAGCGAGTCATCCACCAGTACCCCGGCCCCGGTCAGCCGGTTGAGCAGGCTGGACTTCCCCGCGTTGGTGTAACCGGCGATCGCGACCGCCGGAACGTCCCTGCGGTGCCGCTGCCGGCGCTGGACCTCCCGGCCCACCGACATCGCCGCGATCTGGCGGCGCAGTTTCGTGGTCCGGGCCCGGATCCGCCGCCGGTCCGTCTCGATCTTCGTCTCACCAGGGCCCCTGGTGCCGATCCCGCCGCCTCCGGCGACCCGGCCGCCAGCCTGCCGGGACAGCGACTCACCCCAGCCGCGCAGCCGGGGCAGCAGGTACTCAAGCTGGGCCAGCTCGACCTGGGCCTTGCCCTCCTTGCTTGTGGCGTGCTGGGCGAAGATGTCCAGGATCAGCGCGGTGCGGTCAATGACCTTCACCTTCACCACACCCTCCAGCCGGCGCAGCTGGCTGGGAGTGAGCTCGCCGTCGCAGATCACCGTGTCCGCGCCCAGCGAGGTCACCAGGCCCGCGATCTCGGCCGCCTTGCCCGAGCCGATGTAGGTCGCCTGGTCGGGCCGCCCGCGTCGCTGGATCACCCCGTCGAGCACCACGGACCCCGCGGTCTCGGCCAGCCGGGACAGTTCCCGGAGCGAGTTCTCGGCGCCGGGCAGCGTTCCCTCGGTCCAGACGCCGACCAGGATCACCCGCTCCAGCCGGAGGGCCCGGTACTCGACCTCGGTGACATCCTCGAGTTCCGTGGACAGCCCGGCCACCCGGCGCAGCGCCTGACGGTCAAGCAGGTTCAGCTCGCCAGTGTCCGCCGGATGGGCATCGGTAACCGTCCAGACCCGCCCGCCGTCACCGCCGCGGGCCGGCTCGTCGGGCCGCGGCGGTTCCTCGGCGGACGCAGGTCGCTGTGCGGGAAATGTCATGGACGGCTCATCGGGATAGATTGCTGGGACCGCAGTGCGGTGATCTGTCAATGCTGTCATGCCTCCGGGTTAGCTTCATCTCAATAACACCTGCATCCCGCAGGTTGTGCCCGCGACGTGGCCGGGAACACTTTGACCGGCCGCGCGGCGCGCGGCTAGCGTCGGCTGCGGATCGGCAGATGTGCTTCCAGAATGTGACGCCCAACCGGGAGGAACGCGATATGGCGACCAGCGAGGGTGTGGAAATCACCGGCCCGCACGGAGATCGGTACGACGAGATCCTTACCCCCGAGGCGCTGGGGCTCATCGCCGCGCTGCAACGCGAGTTCACCGCCCGCCGGGCCGGCCTGCTCGCCGCCCGCGCGGCCCGGCAGGAGGAGCTTTCGGCCGGCGGCATGCTCGATTTCCTGCCCGGCACCCAGCAGATCAGGCAGGACTCGTCCTGGCTGGTGGCCCCGCCCGCGCCGGGCCTGGTGGACCGCCGGGTGGAGATCACCGGCCCCACCGAGCGGAAGATGGCGATCAACGCGCTGAACTCGGGGGCGAATGTGTGGCTCGCCGACTTCGAGGACGCGAACACCCCGCTCTGGGAGAACATGATCATCGGCCAGCTCAACCTCAAGGACGCGCTGGACCGCACGATCGACTTCACCAGCGAGGAAGGCAAGTCCTACCGGCTGCGGCCCGCGCATGAGCTGGCCACGATCGTGGTCCGGCCCCGCGGCTGGCACCTGGACGAGAAGCACCTGCTGGTGGACGGCCAGCGGGTGTCCGGCAGCCTGTTCGACTTCGCCCTGTACTTCGCGCACTGCGCCCGGCGCCAGCTGGAGGCGGGCTCCGGCCCCTACTTCTACCTGCCCAAGATGGAGAGCCATCTGGAGGCACGGCTCTGGAACGACGCCTTCAACCTGGCCCAGGACGCACTGCGGATACCCCGGGGGACGATCAGGGCCACGGTGCTCATCGAGACCATCCCGGCGGCCTTCGAGATGGACGAGATCCTCTATGAGCTGCGCGACCACAGTGCCGGGCTGAACGCCGGGCGGTGGGACTACCTGTTCAGCGTGATCAAGAAGTTCCGGAGCCGGGGGCATGAGTTCGTGCTGCCCGAGCGGAACTCGGTCACCATGACCGCACCGTTCATGCGTGCCTACAGCGAACTGCTCGTGAAAACCTGCCACCGGCGCGGCGCCCACGCCATGGGCGGCATGGCCGCGTTCATCCCGAGCAGGCGGGACGCTGCGGTGAACGCGGTCGCCATGGCCAAGGTCCGCGAGGACAAGGCACGTGAGTCCGGCGACGGCTTCGACGGCTCGTGGGTGGCCCACCCGGACCTGGTGGCGCTGTGCCGCGAGGTGTTCGACGCGGCCCTCGGGAACCGGCCGAACCAGTTGAACAAGCAGCGCGACGATGTCAGCGTGACCGCTGCCGACCTGCTGGCGGTGGCCAAGACCCCTGGGGTGATCACCGAGGCCGGGCTGCGCAACAACGTCAGCGTGGGGCTGCAGTACCTGGCCAACTGGCTGGGCGGCAACGGCGCGGTGGGGATCTTCAACCTGATGGAGGACGCGGCCACGGCGGAGATCTCCCGGTCCCAGATCTGGCAATGGCTGCATAACGACATCACGCTGGATGACGGCCCGAAGGTGACCAGGGACCTGGCCGAGCGGATCATCAAGGAAGAGCTGGCCCTGATCCGGCACAGTGCGGGCGCCGCTTTCGACGCGGCCCGGTACGACCAGGCCGTTGCCTTGTTCACCGAGGTCGCCCTGGCCGACGACTATGTGGAGTTCCTCACCCTGCCGGCCTATGAGCGGATGCCCTGACGCCAAGGTCAGCTCAGGAGCATGACTCCTGGAAGGCCTGGTAGTAAGGCGGCGGGCGGGTGATGAGAAAGCTGGGGCCGGCCGGTTCCAGGTACAGGGTGATGCTCCAGTGGGTGCACGCCGCACCATCCGCGGCGTCGGCCGGATCCTGGTGGCTGGTGAAGGTCACCGCCACCGCCAGCCCGCCGGGCGTGGCCGACACGCCGGTCAGCGTGGCGCCGGAATCCACGGTCGAGCCGTACCCCTGGTCGAACTGCTGGACGCTTTGCCCCATCCCCGGGCCGAGCAGGCGGGCGTATCCCTGGTAGTTGTGGCCGTTGATGGCCGTGAAGTAGCGGCCCAGGAAGGCCGCTATCTGGCGCCGCCGGGCCCCCTGGGGCACGCCGGGCGCGATCGCCACGCCGCCGTGGGCGGCCGGGGCCTGCGACCGCGCAGCGGACGGAGACGCTGCCGGGACGACGCGGCGCGCCCCGGCCGGCGGCGGCGCCGCGACATGCGGCGGTCCATGCTGACCCGCGATCCACCACCCGGCCACGGCGCACGCGGCGGCCACCGCCAACCCCGCCGCCACGGCAACGATCCTGCGGCCCGCCGGTGATCCGCCCCGCCAGTAGGACGGCGCGGCGCGGCGCCGCCGGAAGTCGCCGCCGGGCGCCGGCCGCGGAGCGGGAACCCTGGACCACCGACCTGACTCCGGGTCGTCCGTGCCGGTGAACAAGCCACCGAACGGAGCCCGCTCATCCAGCGGAGCCTGGCCGCTGGGATGGTCAGCCGAATTTGAACTCAAACTCGCCCCTGTCGCTGTCAAGGAGCCTGCGACCCGCCGGGTCCGGATCGCTGGCGGCCACATCGACCCCTTCAAGAACGGCCCGGTGCATCGCGGCTATGGTGGCCTTTATCGCCTCATAGCGGAGTGTCTGGTGAATGTCGTCCCCGCGGCCGCTCATATCCTGGACTTTCCGCCCGACAATCATGATCAGCAAGCGCAGCGGGGACAGGTACAGCCAGAATGTCCAGCCCACATACAAATCCCGGCCGTGCGCGAAACACGAGACGAAACCGGTGAAACATCCCTGGCGCAACTCCAGATAGTCGCGGCGCTGATCGGCAGGCGGCCGCGTCGTCCGTACCCGGACCACCTCGAACGGGATCTCATGATCCTTGATTGCCTCGGTGATATGCGAAAGGGCCGCCCCGGCCGCGGCCGCCTCGTGGTTCACCAGCAGGCTCCATCGCGCCAGGGTGGCCGGCACCGGCAGCGCACAGAACGCGATGGTCAGCGCCAGCAGCGTCAGGGCCCCGCAGGCACACCACAGGGTCACCGTGCCGGCCAGGTCCACCCCGGCCAGGGCAAGGAAACCGGCGAAGATCGTCACCAGCGTCCCGACGAATACCCACAGGCCAGCAAACAGTGCCGCGTGACGGAGTATCTGCTGGTGAAAGCGCGTATTGAAGAGCGGGTCCAGGCTCTCGGACCCGCTGATAGCGGTGTACGACAGCGACCGGTCCCTGGCGCGCTCCTGCTGCGGCACTGGAACTGCCCCCGCGGTCCGCGCGCCGGGAACCTCATCCGCCGCAGGTCCCTCGGCCCCGGCGCGGCCAGCATCTGCGTCCGGTCCCGGGGCGGGGTTGGCCCGGGGTGCCGGAACCACCGGCAGGACCCGGCCCGGCCGGTGCTCCGAGTCAGCCGCTAAGCCAGCCGGTGACAGTTCACCGCAGTTGCCGCAGAAGACATCATCAGTGATCAGCACGTTGCCGCAATTACGGCATTCTTCACCCATAGACGGACCCTCCTCAGCCACCATGCCTCATTGGCCCGGGCGGAAAGTTAACCCAACCAGCCCGCAGTAATGGCTGTATGGCCGGGGGGTACCCCGAACTATTGCCCGGAAAACAGAAAATTCTCCCCAAGCCCGTTCTCGAGCCTCATCCGTGATCGCTCTAAGTATTGCTTTAGTATGCTCCTGGCAAGCCCTTGCAGCCAGCAGCCGCAGGGAAAAGAATCCTCCGGCCGTCGGCGCGGCGCCGGCTAATCCCGGTTCGCCGCGCGCCCTGTCCAGATTGATATCAATGATCCTTATCCGGTCGTCCCGACCGGAGGTGGCCGGATGCCCGCCGGCCGCCTCGCCGCAGGATATGGGCACGCGATGGGCCTGCCCGGGTGTTACGTTCGGGCAGCGCTGGATTACCGGCGGGCGCCGGAAAGACACCGCGAGTTGGGTACCGGCATGCTGATGTGGAGTGGCACTCTGGACAGTGACGATCCGATGGCCGGAGGCGACGGGATGATCGAGACGCTGATCCCCCGCATGGTGGAAATCTGCGGGCCCGGCGGGGTCGTGAGCGACCCGCTGGAACTACGCACCTACGAGTGCGATGGCCTCACGTCGCATCGCGCCGCCCCGGCGCTCGCAGTCCTGCCCCAGACCGCCGAGCAGGTCGCGGCCATCGTGCGCGCCTGCGCCGCGGCCAAGGTCCCGTTCGTGGCCCGAGGATCCGGCACCGGCCTGTCCGGCGGCGCGCTGCCGGCCGCCGACGGTGTGCTGATCGTCATGTCGAAGATGCGCCGGATCATCGACGTCGACCCGGCCAGCCAGCGGGCGATCGTGGAGCCGGGAGTCACGAATCTGGCGGTGAGCACCGCCGCCCGGCCGTTCGGCTATTTCTATGCCCCGGACCCGTCCAGCCAGATTGTCTGCTCGGTCGGCGGCAACGTGGCGGAGAACTCAGGCGGCGCGCACTGCCTGAAGAACGGCTTCACCGTGCACCACATCACCGGCCTGCAGATCGTCACCCCGGCCGGCGAGCTGACCTGGCTGGGCGACGGCACCGGGGCGGCCGCGGGCTATGACCTGCTGGGCGCGTTCACCGGTTCCGAGGGCACGCTCGGCATCGTTACCAAGATCGTTGTGAAGCTGACCCGGATCCCACAGGCGGTCACCACCCTGCTCGCCGCGTTCGAGACGACCGGCGCGGGCGGTACCGCGGTCTCCGCGATCATCGGCGCCGGCATCGTGCCCGCCGCGATCGAGATGATGGACGCGCTCGCCATCGAGGCCGCAGAGGCGGCCGTGCACTGCGAGTACCCGGCCGGCGCGGGCGCCGTGCTGATCGTTGAGCTGGACGGGCCGGTAGCGGACGTGCTGCGGGACAGCGCCGCGGTCCGCGCCCTCTGCGATGAGGCGGGCTGCACCGAGATCCGCGAGGCCAGCGACCCTACCGAGCGTGCCCTCATCTGGGCGGGCCGCAAGTCCGCGTTCGCCGCCGTGGGCCGGATCGCCGTCGCCTACATCGTCCAGGACGGCGTGGTGCCGCGCACCGCCCTGCCCCGGGTACTCGACCGGATCGCTGAGCTGTCGGCCGCCTCCGGCATCCGGGTGGCCAACGTGTTCCATGCCGGGGACGGCAACCTGCATCCGCTGGTGCTCTACGACGACAGCTCGCCGCAGGAGTCCGCGGCCGCTGAGAAGCTGTCCGGGGCCATCCTGGACCTGTGCATCGAGCACGGCGGCTCGATCACCGGCGAGCATGGCGTGGGCGTGGACAAGTCCAGGTACATGCCGAAGATGTTCAGCGCCGATGACCTGGACACCATGCAGTTGCTCCGCTGCGCGTTCGACCCAGCGGGCCTGTGCAACCCGGGCAAGGTCTTCCCGACCCCGCGGCTGTGCGGCGAGGTGCCCGGCGTGCGGCGGGGATCCCATCCCCTGGTCGCCGCCGGGCTGGCGGAGCAGTTCTGATGTGGCGTGGGCGGCTGGTGGCCGATGACCACTGACACCATCCCCGGGGCGCTCGCCCTGGCCTGCCGGGCCGTGCGCCCGGCCAGCCCTCGTGACGTGGTCGCCGGGGTGATGCCGTCCTGGGTGGCATCCCCGGCCAGCGTCGAGGAGGCCAGCGCGGTGCTGCAGGCCGCCGCCGACCATGACCTGGCCGTGGTGGCCAGAGGCGGCGGGACCAAACTGGAATGGGGCGCGCCGCCGCGCCGCTGCGATGTGCTGGTCGACACGCTCCGGATGGACCGCGTGGTCGAGCACGCGGCAGGCGACCTGGTCGCCCGGGTGCAGGCCGGGGTCACCATGCAGCAGCTCGCCGGGGTGCTCGGGGCGGCCGGGCAGCAGCTCGCACTGGACGTGCCCGGCGCCGGCGGGGCGGCCCGCAGCGGCTCGCCGACGATCGGCGGCGTCCTGGCCACCGGGATCGCCGGGCCCCGGCGGCTGCGCTACGGGACACCCCGTGACCTCGTCATCGGGGTCACCATCATCCGCGCGGACGGAACCATCGCGCGGTCCGGAGGCAAGGTTGTCAAGAACGTGGCCGGCTACGACCTGGGCAAGTTGTTCGCGGGCAGCTACGGCACGCTCGGCCTGATCGCTGAGGCGACCTTCCGGCTGCACCCGCTCGCCGCGGCCGCGGCGTTCGTCACCGACGACGTGTACGGGACGGCAGCCGTGGCCCAATCCGTGGCCGCCGCCGCCGCGTCCGAGCTCGCGCCCTCGGCTATCGAGATCGACCGGCCCGCGCGGGGCGGCCCGTTCCGGGTCGGCGTCCTGCTTGAGGGCGATCCCGGCGGGGTCGCCGAACGCGCCACCCAGATGCGCGGCACCCTCGGCGCCGGCTCGGTGGCGGCCCGCATCGAGCCGCCGTGGTGGGGCGGCGCGCCGGGTGGCACCGGCCCCAGCGGCGCTGGCACCGGCGGCACGCTGATCAGGATCGCGTTCTGGGCCGCCGCCCTGCGCGGCGTGCTGGAGGCCATCGACGCCGCGGGCGGCGCCGCGGGCCTCGACCCCGCCGTGGCCGGGTCCGCGGCCGCCGGAGTGCTGCACGCCAGCGTGCGCGCGGACGCGCCGCCCGGCGCGGTCGCGGCGTTCCTGGTCAGCCTGCGCGAGGCGCTGCGGCGCGGCGAACCGGGCCGCGCGGCGGGCGAGGGACCACCGGCCCGGGCCAGCGCGGTGGTCCTTGACGCGCCGGACGACGTGCGGGAACTGGTCGACCTGTGGGGCCCGGTGCCGGGACTCAGCCTGATGCGCGCCGTGAAGGACCAGTTCGACCCAGGACACCTGATGGCACCCGGCCGCTTTGCTGGAGGGATCTGATCGTGGCGAGCATCCTCGACCCGTCGGGTGAACTGCGGTCGGTCGTGGACGACTGCGTGCACTGCGGGTTCTGCCTGCCCGCGTGCCCGACCTACCAGCTGTGGGGCGAGGAAATGGATTCGCCCCGGGGCCGTATCCACCTGATCGGCCAGGTGCTGGAGGGCGCGGAGGTCAGCGAGGCGGCGGCCAGCCACCTGGACCGCTGCCTGGGCTGCATGGCCTGCGTGCCTGCGTGCCCGTCCGGGGTCCGCTACGACCGGCTCATCGAGGCGGCCCGCACCTGGACGGAGGAGCCGCAGCCTGGGGCGGCACCGGTCCCCGCGCGATCGCTGCGCGAGCGGGCGGTCCGGGCCGCGATCTTCGCCACGTTCCCCTACCCGAAGCGCCTGCGGCTGCTCGCCGGCCCGCTGCGGCTCGCCCAGCGGGCCGGGCTGGACCGGCGGCTGCGCGACTCGCCGACGATCCGCCGGGCGGCCCCGGAAGTGGCCGCCGCCCTGCAGATCGCCCCGCCCGCCGCCCGTCACCACGCGCCGCCCGAGCATATTCCCGCGCACTGGCCGCGCCGCGCCGTGGTCGGCATGCTCACCGGGTGCGTGCAGCAGGTCTTCTTTCCCGGTGTCAACGCCGCGACCGCGCGGGTGCTGGCCGCCGAGGGCTGCGAGGTTGTCATCCCGACCGGTCAGGGCTGCTGCGGCGCCCTGTCGATGCACACCGGCCGGGCGACCGAGGCAGCGCGGTTCGCCAAGCAGGCCATCGCCGCGTTCGAGGACGCGCGCGTCGAGGTGATCGTGGTCAACTCGGCCGGCTGCGGCTCGGCCATGAAGGAGTACGCCCAGCTGCTCAAGCATGAACCGGACGATGGGCCGGGCTGGGCCCAGCGCGCCGCCCAGGCCAGCGCCAAGGTCCGCGATCTCAGCGAATTTCTCAGCGAGCTCGCTGACGGCAGCGACGGGCCAGCAGCCGTTAGGCATCCGTTGCCGGTGAAAGCGGTGTATCACGAGGCGTGCCACCTCGGATACGCGCAGGGCGTCCGCCGCCAGCCCCGGGACCTGCTGCGAGCCATCCCGGAGCTGGAACTGGTCGAGGTGGGTGACGGCGGGACCTGCTGCGGCTCGGCGGGCGTCTACAACCTGCTGCAGCCGGAGGCCGCCGGTGAGCTCGGGACGCGGAAGGCGGCGGCCATCCGGGCCACCGGGGCGTCCCTGGTCATCTCGGCCAACCCCGGCTGCAGCCTGCAGATCGCCGCGGCGCTCGCCGCGCCAGGCTCGGCTGCTGCCCCCGACGTGGTGCACATCGCGGAGGTGCTCGACGCCTCGTTCCGCGGCATCTCCGTAGCAGAGCTGACCGGAGGCGGCTGACCGGGGACCGCTAGGACCGCGCGGCCGCGAGCCAGCCGGGGTCCAGGTCGCCCTCCGCGACAATGACGGCGGGGCCGGTCAGCCAGCTTGTGCTGCCGTCCAGCGTCACGGTGAGCTCGCCGCCAGGGACGTGCACCTGCCAGTACGTGCCATCGCCGACGCCGGCCGCCCGCCCCGTGGGGGCGCCGGCCCCAGGTGCGGTGGCCACCGCACCTGGGGCCGGGCCGGCCGCTGCCGCTGCCGCTGCCGCGGCGGCCACCGCCCCTGTGCCGCAGGACCGGGTCTCCCCGGATCCGCGCTCGTGCACCCGCATCGTGAGCGCCCCAGGCCCGGTCAGCTCAACCAGTTCGATGTTCGCCCCGGCCGGGAACTGCCCGGGATCGAGCTCAGGCGGCGCGGAGAGATCGAACTTGTCCAGCGGGGTGTCCATCAGGCAGGCCAGGTGCGGGTTGCCGACGGATATCCGCAGGCCGTCCAGGACGATGCCGCCGGACACGGCGCGGCCAGGGCCAAGCACGCTGACGGGGCCCATGTCCGCGGTGATGCTGCCGCCTGGCTCCACCCGGACCCGGCGCAGGCCGGCCCGGGTCGCCACGGCGAAGGCCGGGCCCTCGGCCATGCCGTGCTCCAGCAGGTAGCGGGCGAACACCCGCAGCCCGTTGCCGCACATCTCGGCCACGCTGCCATCCGCGTTCCGGTAGTCCATGAACCACTCGGCCGGATCCGGTGTCCCGGTGGCACGCCGCGCGGGCCGGCCGGCCGGCCCCGCCGCGAGGGCCGCGGTGCGCACCACGCGCAGCACCCCGTCCGCACCCAGGCCGGCCCGCCGGTCACATAGCCGGGCGGCGAAGGTGGCCGACAGGCCGACGAGGCCGTCGGGGTCAGGCAGGATCACGAAGTCGTTCTCGGTGCCGTGTCCTTTCGCGAACCGCATGCGCCGATCGTAGCCATTGCCCGGCGGAGCAGGTCCGCGCCGCCCCCGCGCGGGTCAGCCACGTCAAGCCAGATCACCCTGGGATCCCGGCGGAACCACGACTCCTGCCGCCGGGCAAATCGCCTGGTGGCCTGGATGGTCTGGGCCCGGGCCGCATCGTCGGAGTACTCCCCGGCGAGGAACCTGAGCACCTGCGCATAGCCAAGCGCCCGGCTCGCTGTCCGGCCCTCCCGCAGGCCGGCCCGGTCCAGTGCGGTCACCTCGGCCACGAAGCCCGCCTGCCACATCAGCGCCGCCCGCTCCGCGATGCGGCGGTCCAGCTCGGGCTTGGCCACCCGCAGCCCGATCTGTACGGCCGGGTACACCGACTCGTAACTGGGCAGTACCGCGCTGAATGGGCGGCCGGATATCTCAGTCACCTCCAGCGCCCGCACGATCCGGCGCCCGTTCGAGGGCAGGATGGCGGCCGCGGCATCCGGGTCGATCGCGGTCAGCCGCGCGTGCAGGGGTCCGGGCCCGACGGCGGCGAGCTCAGCCTCCAGGCGCTCCCGCACCTGCGGCTCGGTGCCCGGGAAGTCGAGATCATCGAGCGCGGCCCGGATGTACAACCCAGACCCTCCGGTCAGCACCGGCACCTTGCCCCGGCCCAGGATGTCGGCGATCGCCGCGCGTGCCATGCGCTGATAGTCGGCGACGTTCGCGGCGCGGCGGATGTCCCAGACATCCAGCAGGTGATGCGGCACGCCCCGGCGCTGCGGCACGGTGAGCTTGGCGGTCCCGATGTCCATGCCCGCATACAGCTGCATGGAGTCGGCGTTGACCACTTCGCCGCCGAGGGCGAGCGCGAGCCCGAGCGCCAGGTCCGATTTACCCGCCGCGGTGGGGCCGACGACCGCGATCACGTGTTCGTGCATGCCGTCAGTCTCTCAACGCGAAGCGGGCTGACGGCCCGTCCAGCCGCGCACGCCGCTGAGCCGGCCTGGCTGGCAACAGCCAGAACGCCAGGGTCAGCGCGGCCGCGCCCGCCGGCAGGTTGACGAAGAAGATCAAGCAGAACGATAGAAATCAAAGACTTTGATGTCAAAGGTTTAGCTGGCTATTGGTAGCCTTGGCCCCATGCCACGGCCCGCACGCCCGCCCATCGGCCTGCAACTGACCCGCGCCGCCAGGTCAGTGAGCCGCGCGTTCGATGAAGCGCTGGCCGAGGCGGGGGGATCACTTCCGGTCTGGCTCGTGCTCATCTCGGTCAAGAGCCAGCAGCCAGGCAACCAGCGGGAACTGGCCGCCGCCGTGGGGATCCGGGAGGCGACGCTCACCCACCACCTGAACGCGATGGATGCTCAGGGGCTGGTCACCCGGCGGCGTGATCCGGGCAACCGCCGCGTGCACCTGGTCGAGCTGACCGAGGCCGGCGAGGCGGCCTTCCACCGGCTGCGCAGCGCGGCCGCCGCATTCGACCAGCGACTGCGCCGCGGCATCACTGACGACGACGTGGCGAGCCTCGAAGGGTTGCTTGGCCGGCTGGAGCACAACGCGGCCACCATCGATACCCCGCCCGCCTGATCCTCGCGCCGGGCCGGTTCACGCCCGGATCGCGGCTCAAACTGAGATTCATAACGGCTCAAACTGAGAAAGGCGAGGTCCGGCTGGGGCTGTAGAGATGGATCATGGCCCGCACCGTTGCGGGCTCATGACCCTCGAGAGGGGCTGCGATGACTGCACTCGATGCATCCGCTGACGAATCTGGCCAGACTGGCGTCTACGTGGAGGAGGTCATAGTGGCCGAGTCGGCCGCCGCCGGCCCGCTGGCCGGCAATCCAGCCATCTTGGGACTGCCAACCTTTATCGCCGGCTCCGTCGCCCTCGGCCTGGAACTGGTCGGCGTGGTACCGGCCGGCACAGTGGGAGCCGCCCTGCCGATCATCCTGGCAACCACGGCGGCGGGCCTGTTCCTGGCCGCCATCTGGGCCGCAGCCCTCGGCCAGACCGCGGTGGCCAGCGTTTTCGGCATCTTTGCCGGCTTCTGGCTGAGCTACGCCGTGCTCGTGCTCGGGCTGGTCCACAACTGGTTCGCCATCACCGCAGCCGCGGCACAGAGCACCCAGGAACTGTTCCTGGCCACCTGGCTGATCGTCATCGTCATGCTCACCCTGGCC
Organism: uncultured Streptosporangiaceae bacterium; assembly: GCA_964412845.1. Classification (GTDB taxonomy): domain Bacteria; phylum Actinomycetota; class Actinomycetes; order Streptosporangiales; family Streptosporangiaceae; genus JAWWPY01. The sequence goes on along the minus strand of CAYPQM010000009.1, from coordinate 4,075 downwards.
ACCCTGCGGCTCCCATCGGCCTTCACCGCGGTGTTCGGGCTCGTCGACCTCGCGCTGGTCCTGCTGCTGATAGGTACCTCCAATGGATCCGCCGGCCTGGTCAAGTTCGCGGGCTACGTGGTCCTGGTGTTCGCGGCGGTCGGGATCTACCTGTTCTTTGACGCGGCGGCACAGGCCACCGGCGGCAAGGCACTTCCCCTGGGACGGCCAGTCCTGAAGAGCTGACCGCGCACAGCGCTCAGGACGGGCGGCCCACAGCGGGCATGCCCAGCAGCACGCCGGCAGGCGCGCCGCCCGGGGCGTCAGGCACGCTTCCCGCGCTGCCTGGCCCCTCGTGGCGGGCCTGCCAGGCGTCGCCGCCGCGGGTGCGGCGGACTGCCAGCGGCGGGCCGTCCGCGATCAGGTAGTGCGGCGCTGCCCGGCTGACCTTGGTCGTGACCATGTCCCCGGGCCGCGGCGCGGCGCCCGCCGGGGCGAAATGCACCAGGCGGTTGTCCCGGGCCCGGCCGGACAACCGGTGGGTCGCCTGATCCTTGCGCCCTTCCCCCTCGGCCACGAGCACCTCGACCTCACGTCCGACGAAGGTCTCGTTCTCCGCCAGGCAGACCTCCTCGACCAGGGCGGCGAGCCTCTCGTACCGCTCCCGGACCACCGCGGGGGCTACCTGGCCGTCCATGCCGGCCGCGGGCGTGCCGGGCCGCGGCGAGTACTGGAAGGTAAACGCGCCGCCAAAACGGGCCCGGCGGACCAGGTCGAGAGTGTCCTGGAAGTCCCGCTCGGTCTCGCCGGGAAACCCCACGATGATGTCGGTCGTAATGGCGGCGCCGGGGATGGCCGCGCGGACCCGGTCCAGGATGCCGAGGTATTTCTCACGCCGGTAGGCCCGGCGCATGGCCCGCAGCACGGCGTCCGAACCGGACTGCAGCGGCATGTGCAACTGCGGCATGACGTTGGGCGTCTGCGCCATGGCCTCAATGACGTCATCGGTGAAGTCGCGCGGGTGCGGTGAGGTGAAACGCACCCGTTCCAGGCCGTCGATCCCGCCGCAGGCCCGCAGCAGCTTGCCGAATGCCTGCCGATCACCGAAGTCGACCCCATAGGAGTTCACGTTCTGCCCGAGCAGCGTGACCTCCAGCACCCCGTCCGCGGTCAGCGCCCGGATCTCCGCCAGGACATCACCGGGCCTGCGGTCGGTTTCCCGGCCGCGCAAGGCCGGCACGATGCAGAACGTGCAGGTGTTGTTGCAGCCCACCGAGATGGCGACCCACCCGGAGTAGGCGGACTCACGGCGGGCCGGCAGCACGGAGGGGAACCGCTCCAGCGACTCGACGATCTCCACCTGCGCCTCGGCCTGCACGCGGGCCCGGTCGAGCAGCGCAGGCAGCGAGCCGATGTTGTGCGTGCCGAACACGACGTCCACCCACGGCGCCCGGTCCGCGATGCCGGCCCGGTCCTTCTGCGCCAGGCAGCCGCCCACCGCGATCTGCATGCCCGGGTGCGCGCTCTTGACCGGCAGCAACTGGCCCAGGTTGCCGTACAGGCGGTTGTCGGCGTTCTCCCGTACCGCGCAGGTGTTGAACACCACGACGTCCGGGGTCGCATCACCGGATGCTGGCCGGTACCCGGCCTCTTCGAGCAGCCCGGCGAGCCGTTCGGAGTCGTGCATGTTCATCTGGCACCCGTGGGTGCGGATCTGGTAGGTCCGAGAGGCGCTCATGTCGATATCCGAGAGTACGCGCAGGAAGGGGCATGTCCGGAATCTTCCGTGAGCGACCCCGGCCGTGGTAGACGATATTCCTATGACAGAGAGCGCGGGACCCACCGCAACCCCTTACGGCACCTGGCCATCCCCCATCAGCGCGGCAGACGTGGCTAAAGGGCAGGTGCTGATCTCCTACCCCACCGTCATCGGCGACGACGTGTGGTGGCAAGAAGGCCGGCCAGATGAGGGCGGGCGGGTCACCGTGGTGCACTGCGGCGTGGACGGGAAGCAGCGCAGCATGCTGGCCGCCCCGTGGAACGCCCGGACCCGCGTGCATGAGTACGGCGGGCGCTCCTACCTGCCCGTGCCCGGCTGGCCCGGCCAGGGAGACGGGCCGGCCCCGCGCCGGGCGATTGTCTTTGCTAACTACGCTGACCAGCGCCTCTACCTCGTGCCGGAGGATCAGGCCGATGAGCAGGCCAAGGGGGGCACCCGGGGCAAAGGCACGCCGGCGCCGGCGGATCCGATCCCGCTGACCCCCGAGCCAGGCGGCCCGGACGGGCACGCTGAGCTGCGCTATGCGGACTTCACGCTCTCTCCCGACGGCACCGAGATCTGGTGTGTCCGGGAAAGCCACGATGGCGCCAAAATCACTCGCGCCATCGTCGCGGTCCCGTTGGACGGGTCGGCCGCCACCAGCCCGGAGGCCATCCGCGAACTCGTGACGGGCTCGGACTTTTTCGCGTTCCCGACTCCCTCGCCGGACGGCAGCCGCCTGGCCTGGATCTGCTGGAATCACCCGCGGATGCCCTGGGACGGCACGGAACTGCGGGTCGCCCTGCTCGCCGATGGCCTGCCCGCCAAAGGCAGGATCGTCAAGGGCGGCATGCGGGAGTCGGTGGTGGCACCGCTGTGGCGCAATGAGTCCAGCCTCTACGTTGTCTCCGACTGGCCCGGCTGGTGGAACATTTACCAGGTTGGCCTGGTCGGCGAGCCCGCGCAGGCGCTGTTCCCCGCCGAGGAGGAATTCGCCGCGCCGCTGTGGCAGCTCGGCGGGCGGCCGTTCGCGGTGCTGGGTGACGGGACGCTCGCGGTGCTGCACGGCGTCGGCGGCATGCACCTCGGCCTGCTCGACCCGGAGACCGCGGAGCTGACCGATCCCGACATCGGTCTCGATGAGTTCGCTTCGAGCCTGTCCGCGGATGGCAGCACGATCGTGGGCGTGGCCGGCGGCCCGACCACCCCGCTGGCGGTCGTCCGGATCGACGCGGCGACCGGCGCGACCACGGTGCTGCGCCGGGAAACCGACGACGTGCCGGACCTGGCTTACCTGCCGCTGCCGCGCCAGGCGCTGCTCGATGGCCAGTTCGGCCGGAGCGTGCACGCGCTCGTGTACCCGCCGACCCACCCAGAAGCGGTCGCCCCAGAAGGTGAACTGCCGCCTTACGTGGTCTGGGTGCACGGCGGCCCCACTTCACACGCGGTTGGCCTGTTCGACCTGGAGAAGGCGTTCTTCACCAGCCGTGGCATCGGGGTCGTCGATGTGAACTACGGCGGATCGACCGGGTACGGCCGCCTGTACCGGG
>CAYPQM010000009.1:0-777 GCA_964412845.1 uncultured Streptosporangiaceae bacterium | reverse complement strand
CGGCTGCGCCGCCAGTGGGGCGTGGTCGACGTGGAGGACGTGATCGCCGCGGCACTCGCCCTGGGCGAGCAGGGCCAGGCCGATGTCCGCCGGATGGCGATCCGGGGCGGGTCGGCCGGCGGCTGGACCGCCCTGGCGGCGGTGACCACCGGCGCGGCGTCCGGCACCGTCTTCAGCGCCGCCACCTCCTACTACGGGGTCGCGGACCTCTCAGAGTTCGCATCAGAGACGCACGACTTCGAGTCCCGCTACCTGCACGGCCTGATCGGGCCACTGCCGGGCTTTGACACCGTCTACGTGGAGCGTTCCCCGGCTGGGCACGTGACGGATGCCACCTGCCCAGTGCTGCTGCTGCAGGGCCTGGATGACCCGGTCGTGCCACCGAAGCAGGCCGAGAGGATGGCGGCCGACCTGTCCGCGCACGGCATCCCGCACGCGCTCCTGACCTTCCAGGGAGAGTCCCATGGTTTCCGGCGGGCCGAGACGATCATCGCCTGCCTGGAGGCCGAGCTGGCGTTCTATGGCCAGATTCTGGGCTTCGCCACCCCCGGCATCGCGCCCCTCCCCCTGACCACCCTGCAGGAGACCGCCAACCCCGAAGTAGTCGCCGAAACAGTCACCGAAGCAGCCACCTGACCGGCCCTGAGCTGAGCCAACCCGAGCTGACCCAACTCGAGCTGCGGCAAGGCGGGGGCGGGCCGGGGGCCGCCCCCCCGGAAAAAGCCGCCCGCGCCCCGCCGGCCCCCCCCCCGCCCCCCCCCCCCCCCCACCCCCACC
>CAYPQM010000008.1:50084-70533 GCA_964412845.1 uncultured Streptosporangiaceae bacterium | reverse complement strand
CGTCGCGTGCGCATCGAGCATTGACCCGCCCGCCGCCACCGTGCGCACCGCGCTGACCAAGTCGGAACCACAGGTCTGCTTCAGCACGTACCCCGCGGCCCCGGCCATGATGGCGCCGAGCAGGGCCTGATCATCACCATACGAGGTGAGCATCAGGCAGGCGGTTCCCGGAAGCGTGGAGCGGATCTCACGGCAGACCGAAACGCCGTCACCGTCGGGAAGCCGGACGTCGAGAACGGCCACGTCCGGCCGCAGCACCGGAATCCGGTTCAGCGCCGACATCGCCGTTCCCGCCTCGCCGATCACGTCTATGTCGTGCTCAGCCGCCAGGAGATCCCGTAGTCCACGCCGGACGACCTCGTGGTCGTCGAGGAGAAACACGCTGATCCGCCGCTCCCCTGCGCTGATCTCGCTCATCTGCGCGCCCCTTTCCGTGCCTGGCCGACGCTCGCCGGGCGGCGGTGCGCGGCCCCGCCCCGGGCACACTCGCAGCAGCGACACCCCTATTTAACCGGCTGTTATCACTAAGCTACTCTTTGTAGTGTGAATTCCGGTAAACAGTCCGGCGCCTGTTCCGCGATCTGACCGCATCAGGGGGGTTTGTCATAGTGTTGGGGAGTCCGGCTGACCTGCGAGTACTCGTCGTCGATGACGTCGAAGAGATGCGGGTCATGATCCGCCGCGCGCTTGGTTCCCGCGGGTACCAGGTCGATGTCGCGGCCACCCTGGCGGAGGCTCGCGCCATGGATCCAAGCCGGTACGACGCAGTGCTGGTCGACGCGCACCTTGGCGCTGACCGCGGCACTGACCTGGTGGAAGAGTTGCGTTCGGCAGACCCCGCCACTGCGCGGCGGTGCCTGGTGATGACCGGCGGAACCGCGGACACCCTGCCGCACGGCGTCGCATACCTGGCCAAACCGTTCCAGCTGGCCGAACTGATCGACGCCGTGCGGGCATTGCATGAGTCAGCCAATGCACGGCCGGCCGTGCATCAGGTGGCCGCCGCTGCGGTCGCCAGCACGCATCCCCGGGCCTCAATGCTGCCGGGCGGCGACCAGCGGTGCGCCGAGGAACCCCGGGGGTGGCAGCTACTGCGCCTCACCCGACGGCTTCGCGCGCGTGAGCGCCACGAACTGGTGGACTTCCTGCACGACAGCCCGATCCAGGAACTCACCGCCGTGACCCTCGAACTGCAGATGATGTCCCGGTCGATGCCGCCCGCACCGAACTTCGACACGGTGCTGCAGCGGCTGAACGCCGCGGCCGACTCACTGCGCTGGCTGGTTGACGGACCGTGGCCCTTCGTGGAACCCGAGACCAGGCTGGCGGCCGCCCTGCAACAGCGCACCGCGTGGTTGCTGGCCGAGCCGGTCACCGTGGATGCCGACGAACAGGCCGCCGGCCTGGGTCCGCTCGAAGTCCCGGTCATTGTCGACGTCGTGGAGCTGATGCTGCTCGGGATAGTGACCGCCAACCCGGCACCTCGGGCGCACGTTACGGTGCGGACCGATGAGCACCTGATCACCATCGAGCTGATCCTCATGTCGACCGGAGGCACCGACAACGCGATCGGCGATCCGGTGACAGCACAGGCCGCGCTGGATGGACTAGCTTCGGCGCTGGGGGCGAGCGTGCAGACCAGGCTCAGCGGGCAGCGCTGGACTGCCGAGGTTGTCGTGCACAGGCAGGCCGGCATGCCTGCCGGGCAGGTGAGCCGCACTGGCTGAGGTACCGGGCCCGACACGATCGGCTGGACCCGCTCGCAGCAGGGCGAGGGACGCCCGCATCCGGGCCGCGAGGAGCCCGATGATGGCCAGCCCGGCCAGGCCACTGACGGCGAGTGCCGCCAGGTAGTCCGGCGCAACCCGGCCAGCCCCCACCGCAGCCAGGCCCGCGACGGCCGCACCGGTGATCGGAAGCCACAGGCATGCCCCCAGGGTCCGCCGGCGGATGCCCACCTTCCTGAGCTCATGGAGGTACCACGGGAGGATGACGCAGCCAGCGACAGCGACTTCGGCCGCACCGACTCCGACCATCCCGGCTATCCCGGCGCCCAGGATGAGCGCCGGGATCAGGGCTAGCAGCCACACCAGCTGGACGGTGAAGACAACCCGGGTCCGGCAAAGAACCACCAGGTAGTCGTAAACGAGCTCAAAGAAGATCGTCAGCGCGGCGAGCAGGGCGAGCCACACCAGCACGTGAGCGGCCGGGAGCCAGCGGGTGCCGTAGACGAAACCGATCAGCGGCCGGGCCGATCCGCCGATGCACAGGCACACCGGCAGAGTTACCGCGCCGAGCAGGCTGGCCGCGGACAGGAAACCAGCGCGCATGGCCGTCCCATCGTGCTGCAGCCGGGCGAAGGCAGCGGGGGCGACGCTGCGGACCGGCCTGGAGAACATGGCGACCGGCCACGCCGCGAGGTTGGCGGCGAGCACATAGAAGCCGAGGGTGGTGGCACCGAGCACGCGGCCGACGACGAGCTGGTCCAGGTTGGTGACGGCGAAGGCGATGAGCGCGGATCCGGCGAGCGGTGTCCCGTACCGGAGCAGCGCCCGGGCCCGGGCCGGGTCGAAGCCGAACCGCAGTGGTTCCGGTGAGAACGACACGTACAGCCCAGCCGCCGCCAGGGTGCCGGCGATCCGGCCGAGCGCGAGGCTCATCGCGCCGAACCCAGCCCAGGCGAGACCTACGGACACGAACGCGCCGAGCCAGTTGTTGACCTGATCCGCGATCGTCCTGCGATCCTGGCGGAAATGCCGGTCCAGCAGCGCCACCGGCGTGGCGACTACCCCATCGAACACGACCGTGAGGGCCAGCACCCGTACGACGCCAGCCGCCGCGGGCGCTCCCATCGCTGAGGCGTAGGCCGGCGCGGCAACGAAGCAGGCCGCGTAGACGGCGACGCTGGAGACCGTGGAAATAGTCATGACCGTAGGCGCGATCTCGGCCGGATCGCCGGGCCAGCGGACAATGGCCATGCTCAGCGAGAGATCGTTGAAGCTCAGCACGGCTAGCAGGGCAACCCAGGCCACCGCGTAGGTGCCGAAGGCATGCGGGCCGAGCATCCGGGCGAGCATGACCCCGATGCCCAGCGTGCCGAGCCTGCCCAGCGCGTTGCTGGTGAAATTCCAGCCCAGCGCCCGGCCCGCGCGGCCGGCCAAGGTGCTCTCGTCCGCCAGTCGCAGCCTGATACCGCGCCGCGCCGGGCCGCGAGTGCCGCCGTCCCGCGGCCGGCCGCGCCCGGGCGCACCGCCACGGAAGGCTGGAAATCCTCTCATCACGCAATACCGCGAGTGATTGCCGCATATTGGCGGGAGGACATGACAGAAATCCTCCTCAATTCGCGGTAGCCGCAGCCGGGAACACAATATCTATTCAGCATCCAGAATGCCCAATGAATCCGGGGAACTTCAGCACCGGTGCGCTGGAGAACAGTTCTGTCCTAATAACCGAGATAGATACGGTAGGACTACATATACCCAGCTAGACACGGAAGTCATCGCACCCGTTGCCTGTCATATAAGTGGTGGGCAGAACGGCCAGAAAATGCCGCTCACCGAGCCGGTCCGGCGCGGGGAATGTTAGCCTTGGCGTCGCTGAAAAATCGCGTGGGAATTTGATGGACATATTCATCTATGGAGCTCGCCGTGGGAGGAGGCGGTCAGGCTCGACCTGCGTTACGTGGAGAACTGGTCGTTCGCTCTTGATCTGCAGATTCTCTGGAAGACATGGTCAGCAGTCAGCTGCGGGAGCCGGTGCCTGCTAACGCTCGGGCCGGCATTCCGCCAGTGAGGAGGGCACTGTGCCGAAGGCACTGCTTCACCGCGCGGTCCGCACCGCCCGCACGGTCCGCGCGGTGCTGGTCCGGCCGCCGTATGCCACGCCCGGTCACTTCTACTCGCCGTTGACCACCGAGGCGGACCTCGGGCGCGCCCTGAGCTGGACCGGTGCGCCCGGCGTGGATCTGGCGGAGGCAGGTCAGCTGGCCCTGGCCGCGCGGCTGCGCCCAGGGCTGGCCGAGCCTGTTCCCGGTCCGCGTTATGTCGCCGGCAACCGGATGTACGGGGCGGGGGACGCCGCGGTGTACCGGGCCATGCTGGCTTACCTGCGGCCTGCCCGGGTGATGGAGGTGGGGTCCGGCTACTCGACCGCGCTGGCCCTGGACGAGGCAGACGCCAATCCCGAACTGTCTGGACTGGAGATCACGTGCATCGAACCCTTCCCTAAGCGCCTGCTCGGGCTCATCAAGGAGACGGATCACCACCGGCTCACCGTGCTGCAGCGGCCCGTCCAGGATGTGGACCCGGCCACCTACCGGCGGCTCGGGCCACGGGACGTGCTCTTCGTTGACTCGACGCATGTGGTGAAGGCCGGCTCGGACGTGGTCTGGCTCTTCTTGCACGTGCTGCCCCGGCTCGCGCCGGGCGTGGTGGTGCACATCCACGACGTGTTCTGGCCGTTCGAATACCCCGGCGAATGGTTGCGGCAGCGCCGCGACTGGACCGAGGCCTATCTGCTGCACGCGTTCCTGGCCGGGAACGCCGACTGGGAGATCCTGTTCTTCTCGTCGTGGATCTGGCGATGCCGGCCGGAGCTTGTCCCGCCGCCGCTGGCCCGCGAGGAGCCGGGCTCCATCTGGCTCCGCAAGCTACGGTTATCCCCGGTCAACTGGCTGTTTCAGGTCAGCCCCCCCGGTGGTCCTGAAGCCCCGGAAGTGGCCGTCGAGCACCTGTCCGGCTTTGGCCATCAGGTCGGCTTCGGAGAACGGTTTCTCCACCAGGGCCACGTGGGGTTCGAGCCGGCCCTGGGAGGCCAGCACGGGCCGGGCGTAGCCGGACATGAAGAGCACCTCGATATCCGGTTTGATCAGCCGCATTTTCTCCGCGACCTCCTTGCCGAGCATGTGCGGCATGACGACGTCGGTGACGAGCAGGTGGATGTCACCCGGGTGGTTGTGGGCCACATCGAGGGCTTCCGGGCCGTTCCCGGCGGTGATCACCCGGTAGCCGTTGCGGGTGAAGATCCGCTTGGTCACCTCGCGCAGGGCTGGCTCGTCCTCGACGACCAGGACAGTCTCGCCGGTGGGGACCCGCTGCACCGGCGCCACTTCCACCACCGGCGCGGCCGCCTCGGCGGTGACCGGGAGCGTGATGGTGAAGGTCGTGCCCGCGCCGGGCTCGGAGTAGATCGCGACATGGCCGTCGGTCTGGGTCACGATCCCGTAGACGGTGGCCAGGCCGAGCCCGGTCCCGGTGCCGTCCACCTTGGTGGTGTAGAAGGGCTCGAAGGCGTGCTCGATGACGTCCCGGCTCATCCCGGTGCCGGTGTCACTGACCCGCAGCCGGACATTCTGCCCCTGCCGCGACTTGGACCCCCCGGCGACGGAGTCGTCGTCCACGGTGATGTTGCTGGTGTCGATGGTCAGCGTGCCGCCGGTGGCCATCGCGTCCCGCGCGTTGAATGCGAGGTTGACCAGCACCTGCTCCAGCTGGCCCGGGTCGGCCAGGATCGGCTGCAGGTCGCCGGCGAGCGAGATGACCAGCTCGACGTGCTCGCCGATGGTCCGGCGGAGCATTTCCTCCACGGCGGTGATCACGCTGTCCAGGTCGAGGACCTGCGGCTGGATCACCTCCCGGCGGGCGAAAGCGAGCAACTGGCGGGTCAGGCTGGCCGCCCGTTCGCCGGCCCGCTTGATCTGCCCGAGATCCTCCTGGGCCGTTTCGCAGCGCCGTGGCCAGTCCGAGTCCGTCGCGGCGGTGAGTTCCTCGGAGACGAAGGACACGTAGTTGAGGATCACGGCGAGCAGGTTGTTGAAATCGTGGGCGACCCCGCCGGCCAGCTGGCCAAGGTTCTCCAGGCGCTGCGCCTGCTGCAACTGGGCCTGCGACTTGTCCTGCTGGGCCTGAAGGAGAATGCCCCCCATGGGGAGCCCGTTGTGGTCGCGGGCATCCGACCGCTCGTCCAGCCCGTGCGACACCGTCGCCGCGCTCACCACGCTGCCGGCCGTCCCGAGGACCGGCAGCGCGGTCAGCGACACCGGGATGACCGTGCCATCCTTGCGCCGCCGGAACGTGTGGTACTGCTTCACCCGCTGGCCGTCGCCGATCCGCCGCAGGACCTCGTCCTCCTCAACCCGCCGGTCCTCGGGGTAGAGCACCTGCGCCGCGCGGCCAACGATCTCCTCTGGGGCGTAGCCGTAGAGCCGCACCGCGGCTGGATTCCAGCTGGTGACGATGCCCTGCCGGGTAAGGCCGATGATCGCATCGTCAGTCGATTCAACGATCGCGGCCAGCTCCGCCGCCGCGGTGACGGCCGATTTCTGGCTGACGGACGTGGCCATATGACTCCCCCGCGACACAGAAGGCGCGTGCTGCGCCAAGGTTCAGGCGGCCCGGGACGACGGGCGAAACCGACAACGACAGTTCTGCTACTTTAAGTGAATTATATTATACGTTAAGTAGTCAGCAGGCGGGTGCAACGGGGATCCCCGGTCAGGACCAGGCCCCCCTTGAGCGAATGGATGCGTAGAGGTACGGTTCAATTACTTTACGTCACGAAAGTTCGAGCACTGCCCGTCTGCAGCCCCGATTTCACGTACCCGCCAGGCGGGCGGCTCTGTCGAAGGGGGCACCCGTGGCACAGGACCACAACTCTGGCCCGGATGAGTCGCGGAGCGCGGCCGAGGCCGCCGCGGCGGACCGCGCCGGGGCGCTGCGGGCCAGCGAGCAACGGTGCCGGCGGGAGTTCGGCCGGATGCCCATCGGCATGCTCGCGACCAGCCTGGAGGGCGATCGGCCGAACGCCTACCTTACGGTGAACGACGCGTTCTGCCAGCTGACGGGCTACTCCCGGGAGGAGCTGAGCGGAGGGGACTTCCTCGGTGATTTCCATCCTGAGGAGCAGCCCGCGCTGGAAACCCTGATCCAGGACATCCTGTCGGGCGGAACTGACCAGATTCGCGCGGACACCCGCCTGGTGGGCAAGAACGGCGAGGTTCTGTTCGTGCACCTGACCGGATCCGCGATCCAGCCCGCCACCGGTGAGCGGTATCTCGCCACCTTCATCGAGGATGCCACCGCCGCTGAAGCGGCCCGGGCCGAGATAAGCCGCCTCGAGCAGGAACTGCGGCGGTCACGCCGCCTGGAAAGCGTGGGGCAGCTCGTCGGCGGGCTCGGGCATGACTTCAACAACCTGCTCACGGTGATCGCCAACTACGCGAGCCTGGTCCGCGACGAGGTGAGTGTCGCCGAGGCAACGGAGAGCGCCACCCGGTGGGAGCCGGTCCGCTGGGACGTGGAGCAGATCGAAGACGCCGCCGACCGGGCCAAGCGACTGATAAAGCACCTGCTGGCCTTCGCCCGGCGGGAAGAGGGCCAGCCGGTGCTCGTGGACTTCGGGCAGCTGATCAACGACGTAGCCCGGCTGCTCCGCGAGATGCTGGGCGAGCAGGTCCCGCTCATCACCCGGCACAGCCCGGGCCTATGGCCGGTGCACGCCGACCCTGGGCTGCTGGAGCAAGTGATCATGAATATCGGGGTGAACGCCCGCGACGCCATGCCGACGGGCGGGCGGGTCACCATCGAGACCGCGAACATCGACACGGTGGACCTCGCCGCTGACTCGCCGGACGCGGCCGACCTTGCCGAACTGCTCCCCGGCCGCTACGTCGAGATCCGGATCACCGACACCGGCGCCGGCATGGACGCCGCGACCGCCGAGCGGGCGTTCGAGCCCTTCTTCACCACGCGAAGCGGAGATGAGGCAGCGGGGCTCGGCCTGTCCGCCGTCCGCCGGTTCGTCGCGCGGGCCGGTGGCAGGGCCTGGCTCAAGTCAGAACCAGGCCGCGGGACCACTGTCACGGTGCTGCTGCCCGCCGCGCCCGGCTCAGGTTCCGGGGCGGCCGGGCCAGCGGCCGCGTATCCCGCCGCAGCGATCCCCCGGGCCGGCACCGTGCTGGTCGTGGACGACGAACCGGCCATCCGCGATGTCGCGCACCGGGTCCTGACCAGCGCCGGTTACCGGGTCATGACGGCTGCGAGCGGACAAGAGGCGCTGGACCTTCTTGGCCATCCGGCGAACGCCGTCGACGTGCTCCTGACCGATGTCGTCATGCCGGGCCTGACCGGTCAGGCCTTTGCCGCCCGGATCCAGGCTCAGTACCCGGCTATCCGCGTGCTGTTCATGTCTGGCTACGAGCGGCCCGGTGGTGGCGCGGACGGCTGGCCCGAACTGGGCACACCGGTCATCGGAAAGCCCTTCTCCCGGGCCGCGCTGCTGGCCAGGGTGACCCAGCTGATGGCGGAGGACACCGGCGAAAGCCAGGTCGAACAGCCGGCGCAGCTGGTGCGGGTCCGGCGCCGGTTACGGTGACGCCCGCCCAGCCGCATTAGGGCGTGTCCTAGGGACACGCCCTGTCCGCTGCCCACCAGATGGCCAGGCATCCTGACGAGCGCGCTCGATAGCGCGAGAGCGAGCCGTTACCGGGCTGCCGCCATGATTGGCGCGGACCCTTTCCGGAAAGGACCGCGCAGACTAGGGTAAGGGTGTCAGTCGTTGCCCCGGACCCCGGCAGCTCTCGAATTGCTCCTATCTCCGGAAGGCACGTGGTGTACGTCGGCGTGTGGAATCTTCCTCGCCGCAGCCGCGGCAGCCCGGGCGTCCGATCGCCCCAAGCCGGACGACCGGCTGGGACCCCCCTGGACCTAACTCCCTGTCATCGTCGGTTACTCCGTACCGACGGCCTGCCATTGCTTTGATTGAGATCTGCCTAGCTGGGTAGCTAGGCAGGCCGACCAGCCGCTTGCGGCATTTCACACCATGCTGTTCTGTGCCATCGAACGGAAGGATGCCCCCAATGCTAGCTATCGTCGCAGCTATCCTCTTCGTCATCGCGTTCCTGCTCCACGCGACATCGACCTCCACCAACGTGGTCTTCGATTCGACCAGCCTGATGCTGGTCGGGCTGGCCTGCCTCGCGCTGCACCAGGCGGGCGTGGGCACGACCTGGTACTCGTCGCGGCGCCGGTCCCGCCGCTGAGCACGGGCCACCAGGCAGTCGTAAAATGGATCACCCGGTAGAACGTTTGCTTCGGAGGTAGTAATGCGGATCGGATCGCTTCTGCTGATTGTATGGCTGATCATTGGCGCCCTGGCGGGTTACCAGCGCCACTATTACAACCAGGATGTGAACAGCTGCCACAAGGCAGGCACGATTGCCCTGACGATTGTGGCCGGCCCTCTCAATTACGTCGGTGTGAACCCGAAGACCACATGCAAGGCGCCGCAGCCTAGTAAGTGACCTGCTCTATGTGGTGCCCGCCCGGCCCGGCCGGGGCGGGCACCACACCCGTGCCAGCGCGTGCCTGAGATCACCAGATCCGCCGCGATGACCCAGGTCGACCCGGATCGCAGGCAATCGATCTGGGTGATGACGTTTGCGGCTTTCCGCTCTTTCCGCGGCGCAGCGGCTGGGCTTAGCTGAAGAGAGGCCGGGTTCCGCCCGGCCACAGGAGGCCAGCCATGTACGTCCTCGTGCCGCTTCTGGCACCTTTGGTATTGCTAGGCGTGATGGGCCTGGCCTGGGTGGAAGAGCATCTGCTGCCCCCGGTCGAACCGGTCAGCCCAGCACGCGACCCCGCTGTAAACCTGCCGTCTGATCCGTGGTGACCAGCCAGCCCAGTCTCTCGGACATGGCCCGGGCACAACTGACGATGGCGCGCACGTGGTCGGAATCGCCGGCCGCCCGCCACAGCACCGACCACGGATAGTAGGAAGCTGGCTCGGTGAGTGGCCGCCAGATAGTTCCGGGAAGTGCTGAGATGCACGACGAGGGCACGCAGTACAGGCAGCGCCCCTGGGCGACCAGGTCGGCGGCCGCGCGGATGCTCTCCACGGTGCCCTCGTAGACGGTGGGGGTAAAGCCGACCGAACGGCACAGCTCGACAGTGAACTGGTTGAACTCCGGAGCCCGCACCTCTTCCGCGAGCAGCAGCGGTTCCTTGGCCAAGATGGCGACCGGTACCCCATCCATCGCCGCGAACCGGTGGCTGCTGGCGACCATCACGCCCAGCGGGTCCCGGCGGAACAGTTGCGAGGCCACCTCAGGTGGGGCGAGGGCCGCCCGGCCGATGCCCACATCCAGCCGGCCGTCGACGAGCTGCTGGTACTGCTCAGGCACACTGGCCTCGACCTGGTGAATCACCAGGCCTGGGTAGCGGGCCTGCACCTCATGCAGGATCTGCGGCATCGAGTCGTAGCTGGCGTCGATGATGCCGACGCGCAGCGTGGGAGACGTACCAGCCGCGCTGCGGGCTATCGCCGCGGCCCGGTCCACGTGGGCCAGGATCTGCCGCGCCTCGACCAGGAAGACAACCCCGGCGGCCGTCAGCGAGACGTGGTGCGTGCTGCGCTCGAAAAGGCTGGCCCGCAGCTCACGTTCCAGCCGCTGCACCTGCTGGCTCAACGCCGACTGCACGATGTGCTCCCGGGCCGCCGCCCGGCCGAAATGCAATTCCTCGGCCAGCGTCACGAAATAGCGCAATTGGCGTAGCTCCATGCCACCACCCTCCGCCGCCGATGACAGCAGCCTACTTTCCGCCGCCCGGCCCGGGCCGGGCCCGGGCAGTTGCCCCCTTTGCGCCCACGATGATCGGCCCTGCTGATGAGATCTGCTCGGATTGCCGGTTTCCGGCGCCAGGCCATGGGAGTTGACTAAAGGTATCCAGCGGATCATGTCCGGCATTTCTAGCACCGTCAGGAGGTGTCCATGATCCCCGGCCAGAGCATGGCGGCAGGAGTGCCCGCGATCAGCCTGAACGGGTCGGCGCCGCGCTGTGCCCACCTGGACGGCCTCTCGGACGTCTCACCCCAGTCGGACGGCTGCCGGGCCTGTCCCGCAGGCGCGGATCATCCGGCGACGCTGCTGGTCTGCCTGACCTGCGGCTGGGTGGCCTGCGGGAACGATTCACCCGGCCAGCACGCCCAGGCCCACTACGCGGAGACCGACCACCCAATCGCCCGCGGCCTGCCCCCGGGCCCGCATCTGACCTGGTGTTACGTCCACCAGCGCCTCGTCTGAGCATCGCTCATCCCGGCCTGCGGGCCGCCGTCAGCCGCGATCGCGCGGCCGGGCGCGCGCCCGCGGCACCGGAACGGGATCACTGCCTGGGATGACGCGGTTGCTGATGCGGCCGATTCCCTCGACCGTCATGGTCACCACGTCGCCCGGCCGCAGCGGCGGCGGGGCCTGCTCCCCCCGGCGTCCCCAGAGTTCGGCCAGGCAGCCGCCCTTACCGCACGTCCCGGAGCCGAGCACGTCCCCCGGACGTACCCAGGTCCCCCGGGACGCGTACGCGACGAGGTCCTCAAACGGCCAGCCCATGTTCGACAGCAGGTCACGGCCCCCCTCAACCCCGTTGACCTCGACGACCATGAGCAGGCGGAGAAATTCTTCCGGGTCCCGGTGCGGTGCCAGCTCGTCGGCGGTCACCAGCCACGGGCCAAGCGTCGTGGCGAAGTCCTTGCCCTTGGCCGGGCCGAGGCCGACCCGCATCTCCCGGCGCTGCAGGTCACGTGCGGACCAGTCGTTGAGGATCGGGTAGCCAAAAATGTGCTCGCGCGCCTGCTCCGGGGTCAGGTTCTCACCAGCCCGGCCGATGACGGCGGCCACCTCCAGCTCGAAGTCGAGCAGCGCGCACCCCGGCGGGACCGCCTACGTCATCGCCGGGACGGACCGGATCGCCCTGGTCCAGGCCAAGCTCGCCCCCCGGCTGGTCGCCACCGGCGACGTCCGGGTGCTGCCCTGCCCCTTTGACGCGGTGCCGCTCGTCCAGGCGCTGTGGTGGCATCCGATGAACGAACGCGATCCCGCGCACATCTGGCTGCGTCAGTTGTTCGCGGACGCCTGCCGGCCGGTCCCGGTGACCGCTGGAGACCAGGTACCCCCGCTCTGACCAGCCAGTAGTTTTACCTCGGCAGGCCGGCGGCTTGCTGGGTAGCCATCACTGTCAGTGATAGGCAGGCCTAACGGAAACGATTTCCCAACTCGGGGCCTGCGGATCAACACTTCCGCGTAACTGACCCGCGCCACTCCTGGCCCGTGGCGGAGCCAGCCTCCGTGAGTCGCCCTGCTACCCGGACGTATCGGTTCGATTTCGTTTCTGGACAGGACGGTTACGGGAGGGTTACCGTCAACAGCGACAGTAAAGTCAATTTCATACAGTGAAAGTATAGGCTCCGGAGCGCCCGGATGAACAACCTGCTCATGGTCGAGGACCTGCGCGTCACGTACGGCGGCGTGACCGCTGTCGACGGCGTCAGCTTGTCCGTGGGTCACGGCGAGATCGTCGGGCTGATCGGCCCCAACGGGGCTGGGAAATCCTCGATGATCGATGCCCTGACGGGCTATCACCAGGCCGCGGCCGGCCGGGTGATCTTCGACGGGGAGCCGATCATCGGCGCCCGGCCCTACGCCATCGCGCGCCGCGGCCTGATCCGCACGTTTCAGTCGGTCGAGCTGTTCGATGACCTCACTGTCGAGGAGAACCTCCTGGTCGCAGCCGAGCAGCCGTCCGTCTGGACCGCCCTGCGTGATCTGTTGGCACCGCCGCGGGCCCGTCGCAATGAGAACGTGGCCTGGGCTCAGCAAGCCTGCGGGCTCGATGACGTCGCGGACCGCTTGCCGAGCCAGTTGTCGCACGGCCGCCGGAAGCTGGTCGGCGTGGCCCGGGCGCTGGCCATGCGCCCGCGCCTGGTCCTGATGGACGAGCCGGCCGCGGGGCTGGACAACGACGAGAGCATCGCCTTCGGCGAGCGGGTCCGCTCACTGCCGGAGCGCGGGGTGAGCGTGCTGCTCGTCGACCACGACATGGGGCTGGTGCTGAGCCTCTGCGACCGCATCGTGGTCATTGATTTCGGCCGGGTCATCGCGTCGGGGACACCGGACGAGATCCGCGACAGCCCACCCGTCATCGAGGCCTATCTGGGGAGGCACGGTGGCGACCACGAGCGGATCTGAGCGCCCGAGGGTCGTGCAGGTCGAGGGTCTCGACGCCGGGTACAACGGCAACCCGGTGGTCCGCGACCTGACGCTGCACGTCTTCGAGGCGGAGATCGTGACCCTGCTCGGGGCCAACGGCGCGGGCAAGACCACGACCCTGTGCACCATCGCCGGGCTGCAGCGGCCGATCGCCGGCTCCATCCGGATGGATAACCAGGACATCGCGGGCCGGCCGGCCTACCGGCTGGCCCGCACCGGCCTGTCATTGGTTCCCGAGGGCCGCGCGCTGTTCGCCGGCCTGACCGCCCGGGAGAACCTCCGGCTCAGCGCCGGCCGGGGGCGCCGCGGGGACCGCGCGCACGACGAGGTACTCGACCTGCTGCCGGAACTGCGCAAGTGCCTGGACCGCAAAGCGGGCCTGCTGTCCGGCGGTGAGCAGCAGATGCTCGCGGTGGGCCGGGCAATCGCCCGGCGGCCGCGGGCCCTGCTGATCGACGAGATGAGCCTCGGCCTGGCCCCGGTGGTGGTCGAGCGCCTGCTCCCGGTGCTGCGGCGGGTGGCCGATGAACTGCGGACCGCGGTGCTCCTGGTGGAGCAGCACGTGGCCCTGGCGCTGGAGATCGCCGACCGCGCTTACGTGATGGCGCACGGGCGGCTGGTGCTGGAGAGCCCCGCGGCGCGGTTGCGCAACCGCCGCGAACTGCTGAAGGCGTGCTATCTCGGCGACCTGGACCAGGCGGCCCAGCTAGCCGGGGACGAAGACAGCGATCCTGGCGAGCCGCCCGGCGGCGCGGCGGCGGGCTGAGACGGCGAACCGGCCGTGCGCAGGGCCCACACACAGCACGACCCGCGCTCCGACCGGCGCCGCGGGCCACAGATCAGTTTCAGCCTGACACAACATGAGGAGACACCATGGCGGTTACCTTGGGGAGGGCGCGGCCGGCCGCAGTGCTCGCCGCGATGACAGCGTGCGGACTGCTCGCCGCCGCATGCGGGAGCAGCGGCGGAGGCTCGTCGGCCTCGTCGACGGCCAGCGCGACGCAGAGCGCGTCACCGGCGTCGGCCCTGGGCACACCACATCCGGCCAGCGGCTCGCCGGTCGTGTTCGGCCTGCTCAACCTGCAGTCGGGACCGGTCACGTTCCCCGAGGTCGCCGGGGCCGAGCAGGCCGCCGCGCAGTATGTCAACGAGTACCTGAACGGGATCAACGGGCACCCCATCAAGATCGTCGTGTGCGCGACCGATGGCCAGCCCGCCACGTCCGCGCGATGTGCCAACCAGCTCCTGAACGATCACCCGGTGGCGATCCTCGGCGGAGCTGACACCGGCGCGCCGGGTGCGATGCCGGTATGGCAGCGGGCCAAGCTCGCCTACCTCGGCGGGATTCCGTTCACCCCGGCGGAGTCGAACTACCCTAACGCCGTCATCTTCGATGACGTCTCGGTGGCTGACAACGCCGCCGCCTCCGTGTACGCGTACAAGACGCTGAACGCCAAGACGGCCGCGATCATCTACACCTCGGACACGCAGGGCACGTCAGTGGCCGACAACGTCATCGCGCCCACGATGAAGAACGTCGGGTTCACCAAGGTGACGAAGATCCCGGTGCCGCCCACCGCCACGGATGTCACCTCGGCGGTGGCGGCCGCGATCGGCTCGCATCCGGATGTCGTGTACATCGACGACCCGAACTCCTGCCCGCAGGTGCTCAGCTCGCTGAAGCAGCTGGGCAGCACGGCCAAGGTCCTGGGCGTCGACCCGTGCACCGCGCCTGCGGCCATCGCCGCCGCCAACGGCGGCGCGACCGGCATGTACTACTCCTCGCCGGTGCTCAGCCCGGACGCCGGAACGAAGGAGTCCAACCTGTACCTGGCCGTGCTCAAGAAGTACGCCCCGGCGAACATCGCCCTCGACTCGCTCACCGCGATGGGCTTCGCGACGGTCATCAACGTGCAGGCCGCGCTGGCCAGCTTCGCCGCGGCCCAGCTGATCACGGCCAAGATCCTGGCCGCGTTCCGGACCGGGAGCGATCACCCCAACTTCATGGCCCACGCCTACACCTGCGACAGCAAGCAGCTGGCCGGAGCGACCGCGGTTTGCAACACCTTCCAGCAGATCCGGCAGGTGCAGGGAACGAAGATCGTGGTGGCTGACCCGAACTGGGTGACGGCGGGTTCCTTCTACAAAGGCTGATCCCCAGACCGGGGCCCGCCCAGGCGGCGGGCCCCGGTCCTTACCCGCCCGGTGAGGTGCACGCGGTGTCGACGTACCTGCTCTTCCTTCTGCTGGGACTCGGCGGGGGATCGGTCTACGCCATCCTCGGGCTCGGCCTGGTGCTCAAGTACCGCAGCACCGGCGTGGTCGACTTCGCCCAGGGCGCCGTCGCCATGTACGGCGCCTATGTCTTCATCGGCCTGCGGACGTCCGGCGTCCTGCAGCTCCCCTGGATCGTGCTGCCGCACCAGCTGACCCTGTCGTCCGCGGGGCTTCCGGCCAGCACGGCGCTCGCCATCACCCTCGTCTATGGCGCGGCCCTGGGCGTCGTGCTGTACCTGCTCGTCTACCGCCCGCTGCTGCGGGCGGCACCGCTCACCAAGGTGTGCGCGTCGGTCGGCGTGATGCTGGCCCTGGAGGCTATCGCCGTCCTCAATTTCGGGACCACGCCGACATCGGCGCCGTCGGTCCTGCCGACCGGGAGTTTCGTGCTCGCCGGGATCATTGTCCCGGTCAGCCAGCTGTACCTGGCCGGCATCGTGATCGTGGCGGCGGCGGGCCTGGCGGTGGCGTACCGCTACTCCCGGTTCGGGCTGGCGACCAGGGCCGGCGCCGAAAACGACGTCGGGGCCGCGCTGGTCGGCCTGTCCGCGAACCGGATCGCGGCGCAGAATTGGGTCCTCGCGACGGTGCTGGCCACGCTGTCCGGCGTGCTGATCGCGCCGATCTCCGAGGTGGACCCGACCTCCTACACCCTGTTCATCGTGCCCGCGCTGGGCGCGGCACTGATCGGCCGGTTCTCCTCGTTCGGCGTCACGGCGGGCGCGGGGCTGCTGCTCGGCGTGGTCCAGTCGGAGATCGTCAAGCTGCAGACGGTCTTCACCTGGCTGCCGCAGCAGGGGCTGGGGGACGGGGTGCCCTTCGTGATCATCCTGGTGGTCATGACGCTCAGCGCGCAGCGGCTGCGGTCGCGCGGGCTGTCGGGCAGCTGGCACAACCCATCCATCGGACGGCCCGCCCGGCCGGCCGTGACAGCGGCACTCACCTTCGTCGCCGGGCTGGTGGCGATGTTCCTGCTGCACGGCTCGGACCGGGTGGCCTTGATGGCTTCCCTCGTCTCCATCTGCCTGTGCCTGTCGCTGGTCGTGCTGACCGGCTACGTCGGGCAGGTATCGCTGGCCCAGATGTCGTTCGCGGGCATCAGCGCGTTCCTGCTCAGCCACCTCAGCCAGAACTGGGGCGTCCCGTTCCCCTTCTCGCTGCTGCTCGCCGCGGCCGCCGCGGTGCCCGTGGGCATCCTGATCGGGCTGCCCGCGCTCCGGGTCCGCGGCGTGAACCTGGCTGTCATCACCCTGGCCGCCGCGGCCGCCGTGGACGCGCTGGTGTTCAACCCCACCTGGTTCAGCGGCGGGCTGGGCGGCCGGACCGTTCCCGCGCCGACCCTCTTCGGTGTCAACCTGGGTGTCGCTGAGGGCAATTCCTACCCCCGGGCCATCTTCGGAGTGCTGCTGCTGCTGATCGTGACGCTGGTGGGTCTTTCGGTGGCCCGGATGCGGAATTCCGCGACGGGGCGCATGCTCATCGCGGTGCGCTCCAACGAGCGGGCCGCCGCGGCGGCCGGGATCCGGGTCGCGCCGGCCAAGCTGTTCGCCTTCGCGCTCTCGGCGTTCATCGCCGGGCTGGCCGGCGGCCTGCTCGGCTACCTGCAGGGCAACGTCTCCGCGCCGACGTTCGGGGTGTTTACCTCGCTGGGCCTGCTGGCGATCGCGTATGTGGCCGGCATCGGCCGGGTCGCTGGCGCGGTGATCGCGGGCCTGCTGATGTCCGCGAATGGGCTCTTCGTCAATTTCCTCAACGAGCACCTCAGCATCGGGCAGTACCAGACGATCGTGGCCGGGGTCGCGCTCGCGCTGACCGCGATCAAGAACCCGGACGGCGTGGCCAGCGAACTGGCCAGCTCGGCAAAGGGCCCGGGACGGTGGCTGGGCGGGCTGCGCGACCGGGCGCTGCCGCCCCGGCCCGGCCCCGCGTCAGCCGGCGAAGCGCTGGCGGATCTCCCCGATGCCGTCGATGCGGCTAACTAGCTCCTGGCCGGGCTGCAGGTAACGGGGCGGGGTGCGGCGGTTCCCGACCCCGGCCGGCGTCCCGGTGAAGATGAGGTCACCCGGCAGCAGCGGACACGCCGCGGAGATGTATGCCACCAGGTCGCTGACGGAGAAGATCATCTGGGAGGTGCGGTCCGACTGGACGACCTCGCCGTCCAGCGCGCACGCCAAGGCGAGGTCGTCGCGATCGGGCAGCTCGCTGGCGGTCACCGCGACCGGGCCGGTGGGACCGAACCCGGGGAACGACTTGGCCAGCGAAAACTGCGGTGGCACGCCACGCATCTGCAGCGCCCGCTCGGACAGGTCCTGGCCCACCGTGAGCCCAGCGACCGCGGTCCAGGCCCGCTCGCGGGAAATCTGGTAGCCGCCGGTGCCCACCACGACGACCAGTTCCACCTCCCAGTCGACCTTGCCCGGCGGCAGCGTGACCTCGGTTACCGGCCCGCTGATGCAGGCCGGGAACTTCGTGAAGATCAGCGGGTCGGACGGCGGCTGATAGCCACCCTCCTCGGCGTGCGGCCGGTAGTTGAGGGCAACAGCGAAAACCTGGCGGGGATGCGGGACCGGCGGTCCCAGCATCGCGTCGGACAGCGGCAGGCCCCGCTCCCAGTCGACCGCCCCCGGGTCATCGGCCCACCCGCAGAACTCCGGCCATCGCGCCAGCACGCTGAGCGGATCGGCGGCCCACGTCCCGCCACTGGCCTGGTATGCGTCAACCGCGGTCTGGCCGCGGACCAGAACGAGCCGGCCGCCGATCGTGCCGAACTTCACAGGCTGGCCGCTTCGGGCGCGGCCGTGCCGTGGCCTTCCGCCCAGGACACGATCCGGTTGCGCAGCACGCCGATGTGCTCGATCTCGGCCTCGACCACGTCACCGGGGCGCAGGTAGTAGTCGAACGGGTTCGGCTGCACCGCGGCCACCCCGGAGATCGTCCCGGTGGTCAGGATGTCCCCCGCGCTGTACCCCTGCGGCGAGTGGTAGGCGATCAGCTGGGACATAGACAGCACCATCTGGCTGGTGTTGCCTTTCTGCCGGGTGTCGCCGTTGACCCGCAGTTCCATGGCCAGGTTGTGCGGGTCCGCTATCTCGTCCGCCGTGACGATCCACGGCCCGATCGGGCAGAACGTGTCGATCGCCTTGCTGAATGAGAAGACCCCTGACTCCATCTCGCGGCGCTGGATATCCCGCGCCGTGATGTCGTTGAAGACGGTGAAGCCGGCGATGTAGTCGGCCGCCTCATCAGCGGAGAAGAACTTGCCCGACTTGCCGATGATGATGGCCAGCTCAAGCTCATAGTCCAGCTCGCGGGTCAGGTGCTCCGGGTAGATGACCGCGTCATCCGGGCCGATGATGGCGTCGACGTTCTGGAAGAACACGATGCCCTTGTGCACCGGGTGGGACCAGTTGACCTTCTGCAGTTCCTCATGATGCTCGGTGAAATTCCCGGCGGTGTGGAAGAACTTCTTCGGGATTATCGGGGCCCGCAGCCGGACATCGGCCAGGGCGGGCCGTTCGCCGGTCTCGCCGACCGCCCCGCCTCGCTCGAAGTACTCCCGCATCGATCCGCAGTCCAGCTCGACCAGCACGTCGCCATCGATCCGGCCCGTCCTGCCCTCGTCAAAGGTCACCAGCTTCATGGCCGCTCCTGTGCTCTCATGTATTGAAATCTACTATCACGGAGCGGCTACCCGGAAGACTCGGAGCTGCAGCGCCAGGGTGGCGTAGTACCCGACCAGGGTGGTCAGCTCGAACAGGGCAGCCTCGCCCAGCTGCGCCACAGCGTCCGCATACTGCTCGTCATCGAGATCGCCCGAGCGGGCCAGCGCCCACGCGGCCCGGACGGCAGCGCGCTCCCCCGGATCCACGAGATCCGGCTCGTGACCACCCCGGATCGCGGCGAGATCCGCCGCACGCAGGCCTTCGAGGAGCCCGACGGCCTCGTGCGCATACTGCTCGAACTCGCTGCGCCAGTGCGCCGCGACAACAAGTATCGCCAGCTCACGCGTGCGGCCGGGCAGTGCTCCCTGGTACCGGAGGGCGGTACCGAGGGACTGCAGCGCCGCGCCGAGGGCGGGCCGCAGCAGCATTGCGTTGAACGGTCCCTCCAGCGCCCCAGCCTGATCCACCAGCGGGAAGGCCGGCCGGCCGGTGCTGCGCGGGCCGCCCGTGATGGCCGCGTACAGCTCCTTCTGGCCGGCGTCGAGATCCTCGGGAGAAAGTTTCGCCAGTCGCGCCATGCCGGCTGCCCTGAGCCTAATTCCCGCGATGGCCGAGCAGCCGGGAGATCTCGCGGCAGGTCTCCAGGACCAGGGGCCGGAGCTCGCGGGCGACGCGCTGCACCGGCCAGTCGCGAGAGGGCAGGGCCAGGTTCGCTCCGGCCACGACGGCGCCGCTCTCGCCGCGTACCGGCGCGGCGACCGAGCGCAGTCCGTAGGCCAGTTCCTCATCCTGCATCGCCCAGCCCTGAGCACGGATCGTGGCCAGCTCGGGGCGCAGTTCATCCAGGCTGCGCTTCGCATTCGGCCCCGCGGTGTGGGCGAACGAGTCAGCCGTGATGACCTTCTCGAGTTCCGCGCCGTCGAGGTAGGCGAGCAGCAGCTTGCCGATCGAGGTATGCACGGCAGGCAGCCGGGAACCGACCCGGATGTTGGCCGTGACGAGATCGGAGTTCCGCAGCCGCACCAGGTAAAGCACCTGGTCACCGGTCAGGACGGCGAGATTCACCGTCTCCCCGGTCGTGTTGGCCAGTTCCTGCAGCCGCGGGGTGGCCAGTTCGACCAGGTCCAGGCTGCGCAGCGCCGCGGTGCCCAGGGTCAGCACCCGCACCCCCGGCCGGTACTCACCGGACGGCAGGTGCTCCAGATAGCCCTCCGAGGTCAGCGTCATGACGATGCGGTACGCCGTGGGCAGCGGCAGGGATACCTCGGTGGCGATGTCGGTGATCCGCCAGGTCGGCCGCCGCTCCGAGAAGACCGACAGCACCCGCAGCCCCTTGGCCAGGGCTTCGACCCGGTAGTCGGGCTGGCCCGCACTGGCCTGGCCTGGCCTGGCCTGGCCGGCACTGGCCTGGCCGGCACTGGCCTGTCCGGGGCTGGCCGGGCCGGGAACGGCCGGTTCGGGGGAACCGTCCGGC
>CAYPQM010000008.1:28506-49984 GCA_964412845.1 uncultured Streptosporangiaceae bacterium | reverse complement strand
GGCCTGTCCGGGGCTGGCCGGGCCGGGAACGGCCGGTTCGGGGGAACCGTCCGGCGACTGTGCGCGGCGGGTGCGCTGCCGCGGCCGCGCCGGATTCGCTGACCCAGCCATGGTGGTCTCCCTCAGTCCTCAGGCTGCCAGGGTAAGGGCAGCTGGATTATCTGGACAGCCACGGCTGCGGGCCTCTATCGTCGGAGGGACGTAGTAAAATTGACTTTCACAGCTCGAAAGTACCATAACGGAAATCCGCAGATAGTCAGGTAGTGGAGCGACCGAGCGTGAATGACTGGCTGGGAATGCGTGACCGTACGGTTCTCGTGGCCGGGGCAGGGGGCCTGGGCGGGGCATGCGCGTTCGCATTCGCCGATCTGGGCGCCCGGGTCCTCGCGGTCGACGTGGATCAGGCGCGGCTCACCGACATCGAGCGGCAGGTCCGCGAGCGCGGTGGCCACCTGGAGGTGGCCGCCGCCGACCTGACCGACCCGGAGGCGTGCCGGCGCGTCATCAAGGAGGCCGCGGGACGGCTGGGGTCGATCCAGGTATTCCTGCACGCGGTCGGCCGGAACAACCGGCTGCCCATCCTGGACCTCGATGACGACGCGTGGTCGGACCTGGTGAACCTGAACCTGTCCACCGCGTACTGGACCGGCCAGGCCGTCGGGCGGGAGATGTGCGCCGCCGGGTATGGCCGCATGATCTTCCTGTCCTCGGTGTCCGGCCTGCTCGCGCACGCCCACCACGCGCCCTACGCGGCGACCAAAGGCGGCCTCAACCAGTTGGTCAGGGTCATGGCCCGGGAGTGGGCGCCGCGCGGCGTCACCGTGAACGCGGTCGCACCCGGCTACATCGAGACCGACCTGACCAGGGACTACCTGGCCAAGCCCAGCATCCGCGAAGACCTGGTCAGCCTGGTCCCGGCCGGCCGGCTCGGCACCTCGACGGAGGTCGCCGACGCGGTCTCCTTCCTGGCCTCCGACCGTGCCGCCTTCATCACCGGCCACATCCTGTACGTGGACGGCGGAAGAATCCTCATCTAGTGGTCTGACCGACCGCTAGCCTCTCCCTGCTTTCTTGGAGCCCGCGCATGCCAGGTCAGACCAACACCGATCAGACCAACACCGATCAGACGGACGCTCAGGCCAGATTCCCGCGCCGGTTCACCGGGCAGACAGTCCTCGTCACCGGGGCCGGCACGGGATTCGGGGCCGAGATAGCGGTACGGGCGGCGCAGGAGGGCGCGCGGGTGGTGGTGCACTACAACCGCTCGCGGGCGGGCGCGGAGCAGACCGCCAAGCGGATCGAGCAGGCCGGCAGCCAGGCCGCGCTGGTCCAGGCGGACATCACCAGCTGGGACGAGATCCGGGCGCTCGCCGACGCCGCCTTCTCGGCCTTCGGACGCCTCGACGTCGCCGTCAACAACGTCGGTGACGTGGCCCGCGACCAGATGTCATGGCGTGACATCACCGAGGAGTCAATCGACCACGTGCTCGCCGTCGACATCAAGGGCACCCTGCTGTGCACGCAGGAATTCGGTTCCCGCATGGTCGACGCGGGCGGCGGATGCATCATCAACATCGGCTCAACGGTCATCGTCAGGGGCAGCGCCCGGGCCCCGCAGTACGCCGCGGCGAAGTACGGGATTCTCGGCATCACCAAGTCGTATGCCGCGGCCTTCGCGCCGACCGTCCGGGTCAACACGTTCGCCCCGGGCTTCATCGAGACCCAGTCCACGCTGAACCGCAAGGACTGGAAGAGCGGGCGGGCGGAGACACTGCGTTCGCTGACCCCGCTGGGCCGCATCCCGAAGCCAGCCGAGGTGGCCGGCACCGCCCTGTTCCTGGCGACCGCCGACGCGTCGCACATGACCGGCGTGTACATGGTCGCCGACGGCGGCTTCAACATGGTCGGCGCCTGAGATGGCCGCCCACGCCAGGCCCGCGCACGCCAGCCCCGCCCACGCCAGCCCCGCCCACGCCAGCCCCGCGCACGCCAGTCCCGCGCACGCCAGTCCCGGCTCCCCAGGGAGCGGCCACAGCATGGTCGGTGGCTGAGTGCGCACGCCGGACATCTCCCTGGAGCAGGCCAGGGCACTGATCGAGCGGGCCATCGACAAGGCCGAGCACCTCGGCCTGCGCGGATCGGTCGCCGTGGCGGGCGGCAGTGGCGTGCTCGTCTCCGCGTCCCGGATGGACGCCTCCGGCGCCGGCGGCATGGCCCGGGCCAGGTCCAAGGCCTGGATCGCGGCCACGCAGCAGGTGCCGAGCGCCGAGCACCTGCGGCGGATGACCACGATCGCCGCGCCGGTGGCACAGGGTTTCGTCGCGTGCTCACCGGAGGCGGACTTCCCCGGCGCGGGCGGCATGCCGATCCGCTCGGCCGTCCAGATGGGCTCGGCCGTCCAGATGGGCTCGGCCGTCCAGGTGCGCTCGGCCGTCCAGATGGGCTCGGCCGTCCAGGTGCGCTCGGCCGTCCAGATGGGCTCGGCCGTCCAGATGGGCTCGGCCGACGAGGTGATCGGCGGGATCGCGGCGTCGGGCGCCGCCGTCAGCCCGTTCTACCCGGCCGGCACTGACCCGATGCAGATGATCGCCGGCGGTGCGGCGGCCAACCCCGAGGACCTTGTGGTCCACTACGCACTCCGGCTGCCTTATGCCGGCCAGCACGGAGATGATCACGCCCGCTGGGTGGCCGCGTTCGGGGACTGGCCCGACGGGGAGCCGGCTGGCCTGGGCATGACGGATGCGCCGCCGGCCAGCCAGCAGCCCGAGCACCGCTGGGCAGTCAGGCTCGCGGACCAGGTCATCGCGGAGGCCCGGCGCCGCGGCGTGCAGGTCGCGGTAGCCATCGTCGATCATCGCGGCGACCCGATCCAGCAGGACTGGATGCACGGCGCGCCTACCTCGGCCGTCGCCGTGGCGCAGGGCGTCGCGGCCGCCGCCGGGACCTTCCAGTGCCGCAGCCGCGACCTGGGCTCGCTCTATCCGGGCGCCGGTGTCATATCCCAGCTCGCCGCGGCCCTGCCGTTCCCCATCCTGCCGGTGGCCGGCGGCCTGCCCATCGAGGACAGCGGTCAGGTCGTGGCCGGCCTCGGCGTCGCTGGCCGGGATCCCAGCGCCTGCGAGGACATCGCCTCGGCCGTCCTGGCCGCCCAGCCCACCGGATCACAACCCACCGGATCACAACCCAGCGGATCACAACCCAGCGGATCACAACCCAGCGGATCACAGCCCAGCGGATCGCGAGGCACTGCACCGCGCGACAACGGATAGGCGGCGCGATGCGGATCTGCGTGGTCGGGTGCGGCGCCATCGGCAGCCTGTTCGCGGCGCATCTCGGCCGCCTGGCCGAGGCTGAGGTGTGGGCCTACGACGTCGCCGCGGCGCAGGTCCGCGCCATCAACGACAGCGGGCTACAGCTCACCGGGGCCGACCCGATGGTCTCCCGGGTCCGGGCAGCCGCGGACGGCGCCGAGATCCCGCCGTGCCAGTTCGGCATTGTCGCGACGAAGTCGCTGCACACCGAGTCCGCCATGGCGGCCACCGCGAGTGTGTTCGCCGACGCCGCGGTGTGCAGCGTGCAGAACGGCGTGGGCAACGAGGAACTCATCGCGCGGCACGTGCCCCGGGTGATCAGGGGCACCACTATCGTGGCCGGCTGCGTCCCCGCTCCCGGCGTGGTGCAACTGGACGCTCCGGGAGACACCTGGATCGGCCCGTTTGGCCCCAAGCCGGCCCGGATGGACGAGGTGCGGTTGCTCGCCGATCTGCTGACCCGCAGCGGCCTGCGCACGATTGCCCTGGCTGACTCGCGCGGGGCGCAGTGGACCAAGCTGATCTTCAACGCGGCGACCAGCCCGGTGGCCGCGCTGACCGGCCTGACTATGGGCCAGCTCGGGGGCGCGGCCGAGGCCCGCGAGCTGATCAGCGGGCTGGCCGCTGAGGGATGCGCCGTGGCGGACGCGCTGGGCATCACCCTGGACGCTGATCCGATGGCGCTGATCGACGAGGCCGTCAGCCACGCGCACGGTCACCAGCCGAGCATGCTGCAGGATGTGCTGGCCCGGCGGCGCACCGAGATCGACGTGCTCAACGGAGGCATCGTCCGGCTGGGCCGGGAAGCCGGCCTGCCCAGCCCACTGAACCAGGCCGTCACCGCCCTCATCCACGGCCTGGAAAGCTCCTGGCCGTGATCCGGCGGATGCCCCGACCGCAGTACCGCCGTGGCTGCCAGTCCGTGGACGATTTGCGCCATGGGCCCAGCGGTTGTCGTCCACGAACTGGAACCCGGCCTGGGCCGGCACCACAGCGCCGCAGTTTGTGGACGTTCGCCGCGGTCGTCACGGTAACCGTCCACTTATCGTCCGGACGCGCGGCGCGGAGCGCCCGGTTACGACGCGGTGAGGCTCGGCCTGGCCCGGACGCGCGGCGCGGCTGCGTCCTAGGTTTCTGCCGCGCTGAGCAGGCCGAGCCGGACGGCTTGGGCCGCGGCGGCGTTGCGGGTCGGGGCGCCCAGTTTGGCCAGCACGGCGGAAACGTGATGATCGACGGTCTTCGCGGAGATGAACAGCTGCGCGGCGATCTCGGCGTTGGTATGCCCGCCGCAGATCAGGCCCAGGACCTCACGTTCGCGCCGGGTCAGCCCCAGCGGGTGCGCCCGGGTCGCGGCCCGCGGCCCGGCCGGGATCGACCGGATACCGAGCTGGCGCATCTTCTGCCGGGTGATCCGGGCCGCGGCGGACGCGCCGAGGCTGGTGAAGGTGGCCAGGGCCTCGCGCAGCGCGGCCTCATCCGCCGCGTCGAGCCGGGCCATCGCGGCCTCATACGGGCAGCCCAGGTCGGTCCACAGCTGCGCGGCCTTCTCCCAGTCGCGGTCGATCTGCCGCTGGTAGGGCTCGGCGAGGTCACCGCGCGGCGCGCGGGCCGACCCGGTGCGCCGCAGCCAGACCGCCACCGCGCCACGTTCCCACTCGTCAGCGTGGGCGGACACATCATCGGCCAGCTCAGCCTCGTGCCGGGCGGAGCGTGACTTTCCGGCGAGCCAGTGCGCCTCGGCCCGGGCCAGCCGGACGGGCATGATCTGCTGCGCCTCGCCGGTTCCGTCGGCGGCCCGCGCGGCCTCGTCCAGGTGTTCCCAGATACCAGGCTCACCCCGACGGGCCCCGATGGTGCCGAGCCTGGTCAGCGGGCAGAGCCGGTTGACCGGGGAGGCGCCGCCCCGGTCCAGCAGCTCCTCACTCAGCGCCACCGCCTCATCCCACCGCCCGGTCTTCTCCAGGGTGGTGGTCCGCTCGCCCCTCAGGCAGGTCGCGTAGGTGGTGATGTCGTGCTCGTCGCAGTAGGCGATGCCGTCCACGAAGTACTCGTCGGCTTCGGCGAATCGCCGCTGGCCGCAATGCATGCTGTAGAGGTTCGCGAACGCCCGGCCGGCCTGGGCCTGCAAGCGCCCGGAGACCGCGATGTCCAGCGCCCGGCGCAGCGGCCCGATCCCGTCCCCGCCCGTGGCGAAGGCGGCGCAGCCCTGGGTGTTGAGGGCGTCGCTGAGCACTTCGGGCACGCCCAGCGGCTCGGCGATCGCCTGCGCCCGCAGCGTCAGGTCGGTCGCCGCCTGGTACTCCGAATTCAGCACCCGCTGGGTGGCAAGGGTGGCATACGCCCAGGCGAGTTCCTTGCTCGGGCCCAGCGGTTCGAGGATCACCACAGCGGCTTCGGCCGCGGCGAGCGCGTCCCCACCCCGGCACAGGTACCCCATCGTGCGGGAGAGCCGACGCATCGTGTCGCCTTCGCGCAGCCGGTCGCCCGCTGCCCGCCATAGCTCCAGCGCCCGCTCCCGGGCGTTGGCGGCATCCTGCCATCGGTCCAGCAGGGACACCTCGGATCCGAGCCGGTCATACAGCCCGGCGACGATGGCCGTATCGGCGTCGGCCGCGAACCGCAGCGCCCGCTCGAACTGCGCGGCCGCCTCGCGGTGCGACCCCAGCTCAGCCGCCCGGCGCGCCGCGGCGGGGGCGTAGGCCATGACCGCCGGGCCGTCCTGCGCGGCCTCCGCGTGAAAGGCCAGCCGGGCGTCGTCGTCGCAGCCGAGGCCGCGCAGCGCGGCCAGAATCCGGGCATGGATGACGCCACGGCGGTGCGCCGCGACCGCCTGCTCCACCGCCAGCCGGACGATCTCATGCCGGAACCTCAGCCACCCGCCGTCCCCGGCCAGCAGCCCGCAGCCCAGAAGCTCATCCACTGCGGCCGGCGAGCACCCCGTCACCAGCTCTATCAGCCGCACTTCGACCCGCGTGCCGGTCAGCGCCGCGGCATCCAGCACATCCCGGGACTCCCCGGTCAGCCGCGCGACCCGGGCCAGCACCGCGTCCCGCGCCGAGGCCGGGACCTCAGCCACGCCGGCCGCCACCACCTCGGTCACGTAAAACGGGTTACCGCCGGTCAGCTGGTACAACGCCACGGCCTCCAGCCCGCTGTCACCGGCCAGCACCGCCACCGCGTCCGCGGACAGCGGCTGCAGCCCCACCCGCCGGGCCGGCCGCTGCGTGGCGAGATCCCCCAGGGCGACCCGCAGCCGGTCACCCGCCGCCAGGCCGTCATCCCGGTAGGTGGCGATCAGCAGCACCGGCGCGTCCCGGATCCGCCGGCCCAGGAACCGCAGCAGGTCAACAGTCGCCTCGTCAGCCCAGTGGATGTCCTCCACCACCACCACATCGAGCACATCCGGCTCACTGACCTGCCGCAGCACGGCGCCGAACAGCACCTCCCGCGCAGCACCCGCGCGGCACGCCGCTAGCAACTCCCCGCCGAGCTGATCCGCGAGATCGAACAACGGCCCCAGCGGGCGCGGAGTGAACAACCCGTCACATGCCCCCCACGACCACCGGGCATCTGGCACTTCCCGCTGCAATTCCTCCACCAGGGCCGACTTGCCGACGCCTGCCTCCCCCGCGACCAGGACCAGCCGCCCGTCACCCCGCCGGGCCTCCCGCGCATACCCGGCCAGCAGGGCCAGGTGCGATTCCCGTTCCAGCAGCGGCACACCACCAGTGTCCATCACCCCGACGCCCCGCGCCACCAGGCCGGACGCCCGGTACTCGCGGCACAACCTGGCGCACACCATGACAGCCGCACACCACGATGAACCGGCCGCCGGGCGCGGCCGGCCGCAACACGTCGAACGCTTGTGCGAGCAGTTCGTGCGGTTGATCATGAGCGCCGGTAGAGTGCGGGACCGTGAGGACGCCCCGTGCCTGAGCTGACCTGCCTGGAAATCTGCGCTGGCGCCGGTGGCCAGTCACTCGGCCTGGAGCAGGCCGGCTTCTCACATGTGGCCGCGGTGGAACTGGACCCGGACGCCTGCGAGACGCTGCGCCAGAACCGGCCCGGGTGGAACGTCGCTGAGCTCGATGTGCACCGCTTCGCCGGGGCCGACTTCCACGGCGTGGACTTGCTGGCCGGCGGCGTTCCGTGCCCGCCGTTCTCGATTGCTGGAAAGCAACTCGGCGCTGACGACGAGCGTGACCTGTTTCCCCAGGCACTCCGCCTCGTCGAGGAGTGTGCGCCGGCCGCGGTCATGCTGGAGAACGTCCGCGGCCTGTCCACCGCCCGCTTCGCCGGTTACCGCGAACAGGTGCTCGGCCGGCTGCATGACCTCGGTTACCAGACCGACTGGCAGGTGCTGAACGCCAGCGAGTTCGGCGTGCCGCAGCTGCGCCCGCGCTTCATCCTGGTCGCCATGAAGCCAGCGGCCTACGAGAACTTCGAGTGGCCGCGACCCATCAAGACGCCGCCAACCGTCGGCGAGACCCTGCACGACATGATGGCGGCAGACGGCTGGCCCGGCGCTGCGGCCTGGGCCAGGAAGGCCAACGGCATCGGCCCGACGCTGGTCGGCGGTTCGCGCAAGCACGGCGGTCCCGATCTCGGCCCGACTCGGGCCCGGGAGGCATGGCTCAAGCTGCAGGTGGACGGTAAGGGCCTGGCTGACGCGCCGCCCAGGGCGACCGATTCCATCCATCACCGGCCGAGGCTGACGCTGCCCATGGCGGCCGCCATCCAGGGCTTCCCGCCCGGCTGGCGATTCTGGGGGCGCAAAACGGCGGCCTACCGCCAGATCGGCAATGCTTTCCCGCCGCCCGTGGCGCTGGCGGTAGGCGACAGCATCAGGTCAGCCATCGTCACGGCGCGCGAGATCCCGGTGGCCGATCCGCAGCGTCTGCTGCGCGCTGTCTGAACCGCCCACCCGGCGGCGTCACCCGCGCCGCTTGGCCGAGGGCGGGCACCGGTCGTCAAGTGGTTTTATTGGACGGCTATGGAGCCTGACCTGCAGGTCGGGCCGCCCTCCCGGGCCGCTGCCTCCTCATCGGCCCGCACATTGATAACAACTTGTGACAATATTTGCGACAAGATCGCTATGTCGGTATCCATATGCTCGCGCCAGACCGCCAGCCTGGGCATACGCCACGCGGTGGGTCCGCTGCATGAAGTTGGTCACGACGCGGGAGGCGGCAAGCGATGATCCGACCGAACACAGCCAGGCACGAACACTGGTGCCCGGCACGCGGGATGACCGACGGGCGGCACGCCGGGGAGGCAGGCCGATGACCACCTCGCGCCGGGCCATGAAGCTGGCGGCGTGCGCCGTAGCCGGAGTCCTGGGCCTGGCCGCCTGCTCGGCCAAGGGCAGCTCCGGCGGATCGGTTACCTCTCAGTCCGGCGCGTTCGGCTCAGTGCCGGCGGCCAGCGGCACGCCACACGCGGGCACGATTACCTGGGCCGAGGCACCTGGGACCGCGCCGACCTGGATCTTCCCGGTGCTGCCCGGTGCGGACGCCACGGTGACGACCTCCCTCGATTTCGAGTACGAGATGTGGCGGCCGCTGTACTGGTACACCAACGGGGTCAGCCCGACCGAGATGCCGTCGATGAGCATGGCCTACCAGCCGACCTACTCCAACGGCGGCAAGACCATCACGATCCGG
Source organism: uncultured Streptosporangiaceae bacterium (assembly GCA_964412845.1). Taxonomy (GTDB): domain Bacteria; phylum Actinomycetota; class Actinomycetes; order Streptosporangiales; family Streptosporangiaceae; genus JAWWPY01. The sequence goes on along the minus strand of CAYPQM010000008.1, from coordinate 41,010 downwards.
CTGAAGCCGAACTACAAGTGGTCCGATGGCCAGCCGGTGACCTCCAAGGACGTGCTGTTCTTCCTCGACGAGGTGCGGGCGGCCGTCAAGGAGAGCGGGGCCAACTGGTCGCAGTACACCCCGAATGTCGGGCTGCCCGACCAGGTCATCGGGGCCAGCACGCCGAATGCCTCGACTCTGGTGCTGAACCTGAACAAGAAGGTCAACCCGCTGTGGATGACCGCGGACGAGCTTCAGCTGATCCAGCCGATGCCAGTGCATGCCTGGGCCAGGGACTCGACGAACGGCCCGATCCTGGACTTCACCAACCCGGCCAACGCGAAGAAGATCTACGACTACCTGGCCAAGGCGTCCGGCTCGACCAGCACCTATGCCACCAACCCGCTGTGGCAGGTGGTGGACGGGCCATACAAGCTCACGGCGTTCAACAACACCACCGGCGGATTCACCATGGTGCCGAACCCGGCGTATGGCGGGCCGACCTCGGCCAAGGTGCCGACCCTGCAGGCGATCCCGTACACCTCCGACACCGCGGAGTTCAACGCGGTGCTGTCACACAGCATCGACATCGGGTACATGCCGCAGACCGACGTGCCGCAGCTAAACGCCGTGAAGAAGGCCGGGTACCACGTCTTCGGCTATCCCGACTGGGGCTTCACCTATGTGAACTACAACTTCGCCGACAAGACCGGTGATTTCAACAACATCATCAACCAGCTCTACGTCCGGCAGGCGCTCGCCCACCTGGAGGACGAAGAGGGCTACATCAAGGCGTTCTTCCACGGGGCGGGCGGTCTGGCGTACGGACCGATCCCGGCGGCGCCGAAGACGCCGTACACGCCGGCGAACGCGCTGAAGAACCCGTTCCCGTTCAGCGTCAGCGCGGCGGGCAGCCTGCTGAAGTCACACGGCTGGAAGGTGGTGCCGGGCGGCACGTCCACCTGCGCGAAGCCGGGCACCGGCGCCGGCCAGTGCGGCGCCGGGATCCCGGCCGGGACGAAGCTCACCTTCAACGTGCTCTACACCAGCCAGCCCACCATTACCGGTGAGCAATTGACTGACTGGGCATCGCAGGCCAAGAAGGTCGGCATCAACATCGTGCTGAAGAGCGACACCTTCAATCACGTCATCGATATCGCCGATGACCCGGGATCACCCAAGACCATCAACGACTGGGCGATGGCCGACTACGGCGGCTTCACCAACACCACCTACCCGACCACGTTCGGGATCTTCAGCACGGGCGGCTCGTACAACGGCGGGTTCTGGAATGACCCGAAGGTGAACCAGCTGATCAACGCGTCGGTCACCGGCGGCAACCCGGCCGCGGTAAAGGCTGAGGCGGCCTACATCACCGCGCAGCAGCCCAGCCTGTTCCAGCCCAACCCGGACTACATCATCGTATGGAAGGACGACGTCTCCGGTCAGCCGGCCGCGATCGAGGCTATGACCCAGTACCAGTTGAACACTGAGCTGATGTACAAGACGAAGTAACCCGCGCGGAAACGAGGTGCGTGACCTGAGCAGAGGCATGGGATGTGACGGCTTACCTGATCCGCCGGACGGTAACGGCGTTCCTGGTGCTGCTCGGCGTGTCGGTCTTCATCTTCCTGATGCTGCACGTGATCTACCCCACCCCGGCCATCGACGTGCTCGGCCCGCATGCCAACAAGCACTCCATAGCCCAGTGGAACCAGCAGCACGGCTTCGATGAGCCGTGGTTCACGCAGTACCTGCACTACATAAACCAGTTGCTGCACGGCAATCTCGGTTACTCCTACAAGCTGAACCAGAGCGTGTCCGCGCTGTTCCATGAGCGCTGGGAGCGCAGTGCCTACCTGTCCGGCGTCACGCTGTTCCTCTCGGTCGTGATCGCCATCCCGCTCGGCATCTACCAGGCGGTCCGGCGGAACACGGTAGGCGACGGCGCGGTGACGGTCGGCGCCTTCGTGACCTACGCGATGCCGGACTTCTTCCTCTACCTGATCGCGATCCAGCTGCTGGCCATCTCGATCCCGGTGTTCAGCTACGAGGGCCCGCAGACCACCTCCATGACGTCGATCATCCTGAACTGGCGCGCGATGACCTTGCCGATCGTCTGCCTGACCCTGCTGAACCTGGCCGGGTACTCCCGGTACATGCGGTCGGCGGCGATCGACACGCTCGCCCAGGATTACATCAAGGCGGCCCGGGCCAAGGGCCTGCCGGAGCGCCTGGTCCTGCTGCGGCACCTGGTCCGCAACGCCTTCCTGCCGATGATCACCCTGATCGGGCTGTCGATCCCGGCGCTGCTGGGCGGCAACCTGATCGCCGAGGCGGTGTTCAACTTCCCCGGTCTCGGGCTGCTGTTCTACGACAGCCTGGGCACCGCCGACTACCCGATCCTGCTCGCCTACACGCTGGTCGGCGCGGCCCTGACCATCGCCGGGAACCTGGCCGCCGACATCGCCCTGACGGTCGCCGACCCGCGGATCCGGCTCACGTGACCGCCCGCGCCACCCAGGAGAAGATCCGGTGACCAACCTCGCCCCGCAGATTCCGCCGCCACCGGACCTGACCCCCGCGCCCGAGGGCGGCGCGGTCGGCCCGGTGCAGAGCGGCTGGCGGCTGGCGGCCCGGGAATTCGCCGAGAACAAGCTGGCCGTCCTCGGGCTCGGCGCGCTGATCTTCTTTGTGCTGTTCTCCTACCTTGGGCCGCTGGTTTACCACGGCGGGCTGACGTCCAACCTCACCTCCACCAACCTGCCGCCGGGCGCCGGTCATCCGCTCGGCACCGACAACCTCGGATTCGATGAGCTTAAAGAACTGATGGTCGGCGGGCGGGCCGCGCTGGAGATCGGCTTCCTGTCGGCGCTCATCGGGATCGTCATCGGCGCGCTCTGGGGAGCGGTGTCCGGGCTGGCCGGGGGGCTGATCGACGGGTTCCTGATGCGCATCGTGGATGTCCTGCTCTCGATCCCGTTCCTGTTCATCGTGCTGATCGTCGCGGTCAAGTACGGCGCGTCGGTGCTCGGGCTCAGCCTGATCATCGGGGTGTTCACCTGGCAGGTCCCGGCCCGGCTGGTCCGTGGCGAGGTCCTCACGCTGCGGGTGCGGGATTTCGTCTCCGCGGCCCGCGCGGCGGGATCCGGCCGGATCCGGCTGATCAACCGGCACCTGCTGCCCAACTCGCTCGGCGTGATCATTGTGACCGCGACGTTCAGCGTGGCCGACGCGATCCTGGCCGTCGCCACCCTGGGTTTCCTCGGCTTCGGCCTGCAGTACCCCACCTTCGACTGGGGCGACATGCTCAACAACGGGGTGACCTACCTGCAGGACGGGTACTGGTGGCTGGTCTACCCGGTCGGAGTCAGCATCATCCTGGTCGTGATGGCCTGCAACCTGCTCGGGGACGCCCTCCGGGACGCGCTCGACGTGCGGCTCCGGCGCCGATGAGACCGCGCATGATGCCCGCGCCCGATACCTGCCACCGAGCCAGGAGTAGCTGACGATGGCACCCACACTGGAGATAACCGGCCTCTCGACGCATATCCAGCTGACCAAGTCGGTTGTCCAGGCGGTCGGGAACGTCGACCTCACCATCGGGCCGGGAGAAACCCTCGGGCTCGTGGGTGAGTCTGGGTGCGGGAAGTCGATGACGGGCTTGTCCATCATGGGGCTGCTGCCACGCGGCGGGGCGATCGTCGGCGGCTCGATCAAGCTGGACGGCCGGGAACTGGTCGGCCTGAGCGACCAGGAACTGCGCGCCATCCGCGGCAACGACGTCGCCATGATCTTCCAGGACCCGCTCACCTCGCTGGACCCCACGAAGACGATTGGCTACCAGGTAGCCGAGCCGGTCCGGCTGCACAGGGGCGCGAGCAAGGCGGCGGCCATGAGCGTGGCGGCCGAGATGCTCGGGCTGGTCGGCCTGCCCCGGCCCGCCGAACGGCTCGGCGACTACCCGCACCAGCTCTCCGGCGGGCTGCGCCAGCGCGTGATGATCGCGATGGCCCTGAGCTGCGAGCCTAAGCTGCTGATCGCCGACGAGCCGACGACCGCTCTGGATGTCACCATCCAGGCCCAGATCCTCGCCTTGCTGCATGACCTCTCCGACCGCCTCGGCATGGCGATGTTGCTGATCACGCACGACATGGGCGTAATAGCCGGGCACGCGGACCGGGTCCAGGTGATGTACGCCGGCCGGATGGTCGAGGCCACCGAGACCGGGAACCTGTTCCGGCACATGCGTCATCCGTATACGCATGCGCTGCTCGCATCCATCCCGCGGCTGACTCATCAGGGCAACCAGCAGCTGCTCACCATCGGCGGGCTTCCGCCGGACCTGTCGCACCCGCCAGATGGCTGCCGGTTCGCACCGAGATGCGGCCGGGCCACCGACAAGTGCCGCACCCGCGAGCCACCGCTCACCGGCGAGAGCGCGGAGCACCTGTTCTCCTGCTGGCACCCGGTCGACGGCCCGGCCGGCGCCGGGGCGGCGGATGACCCGGCCGCCCGGGGTCAGGCAGCAGCCCGCCCGCAGTCCGGAGCGGGCCGCGAGGACACGGCGGCACTACCCGGCGCGGCACTACCCGGGACGCCGCTGCTTGAGGTACGCGACCTGGTCAAGGAGTTCCCGGTCACGTCAGGGGCGATCTTGCAGCGCAAGGTCGGCAGTGTGCACGCGGTGTCCAACGTCTCGTTCACGGTGACCGCCGGGGAGACGTTCGGCCTGGTGGGCGAGTCGGGCTGCGGTAAGACCACCATCGGACGGCTCGTGGTGGCGCTTGAGCGGCCGAACTCGGGCTCGGTGCTGCTGGGCGGGCAGGACATTTCCGCGCTCAGCGGCGGCGAGCTGCGCAGGCAGCGGCGCGACCTGCAGCTGATGTTCCAGGATCCGTACTCGTCGCTGGACCCGAGAATGCGGGTCGGCTCGATCATCCGGGAGCCGCTCAGCATCCAGCATGTCGGGAGCCGCCAGCAGCAGCAGCGGCGCGTGTTCGAACTGCTCGACGAGGTCGGGCTGCCGCGCAACGCCGTCGAGCGCTATCCACACGAGTTCTCCGGCGGGCAGCGGCAGCGGATCGGGCTGGCCCGGGCGCTCACCCTGAGCCCGAAGGTCATCGTGGCGGACGAGCCGGTCAGCGCGCTTGACGTGTCCATCCGGGCGCAGGTACTCAACCTGATGAAGCGGCTGCAGGCCGACCACGGGCTCACGTACATCGTCATCTCCCATGACCTCGCGGTCGTCAAGTACATGGCCGACTCGATTGGCGTCATGTACCTGGGCAAGCTCGTCGAGATGGGCCCGGCAGATGAGATCTACCAGCGTGCGGCGCATCCCTACACCGCTGGGCTCATCGCGGCCATCCCGGTTCCGGATCCGGCGGCAGCGACGTCCAGGCGAGGCGTGGGGATCAAGGGTGAGCTACCCAGCCCGGTCACGCCGCCTTCAGGCTGCCGGTTCCGCACCCGGTGCCCGTTCGCGCAGGATCTGTGCGCCAGCGAGGAGCCGCCCCTGCGCACATTCGGGGCAGGGCACGTCGCGGCCTGCCATTTCCCGCTGCAGAGTCCGGCCACGCCGCCCGACTAGGGCGATCCGAGCAGCGCCGCCCGAGCAGCGCCGCCCGAGCAGGACCCGCCCGAGCAGCGCCGCCCGAGCAGAGCTACCGCCGCGATGCGCTGGCTCTACCGATGCGGTACGTCGTACATCGGCTGGCGGGTGAGCAGGGATGAGACGTCGTCGCCCGGTTCGACGGCCCGCGGCGCGGCGCCGCGGGCGAACAGCCGGCCACCGGCCGTTCCGCCGATCGAGGCGGTCGCCCCCTGGACCCTGACCCAGGAGCCCTCGCAAAGCCCGAGGACCGGCACGTCGTTTTCTTCCAGGAACTGCACTATGCGGGTATCCCGCGTCTCACCCGGATAACCGTCCTGCGCGGTCGCGGGATAGTGCGGGTTGATCTGGAAAGGGATCAACTCCAGCGCGTTCAGGGAGGCTGGCTGCACAATCGGCATGTCGTTGGTGGTGCGAATGGTCGGGCAGGCCAGGTTCGCCCCCGCGCTCGCACCGAGATAGGGCATGCCGACTGCGACCCGCTCCCGGATGACTGACAGCAGGCCACTGCGCTCGGCGGCGCGCAGCAGCCGGAACGAGTTACCACCCCCGACGAATACCGCGTCGTGCTCCGCCAGTGCCCGCACCGGGTCGGTGACCCGGTGGGCACCCGTCACCCGCACACCGAGCGGCGCGAGGCCGTCGGTCATGGCGTCGGTGTAGGCGTCTGGATCACTCGAAGCGAAGGGGATGAACAGGACCCGGCTACCCTCGTTCAGCAACTCACCGATGGTGTCGATGGCGTGCTCCAGCAGGCCCAGCCCCGGACTGAACGAGTTGGACAACAGCATCAAGTCGGTCACGCGGTCCCCCCGTTCGTCTCTCGCCGGCCAGGCGCGGGGCCAGCGGCCGCAGCACCGCGGCGGCATCGACCAGCCCTGATGGTCTCGCGAACACAGCGTAACGGATTGGGACTCACCCGGATTTGCGCTGGTCGGGCAATTCACTGCATTTCTTATATATTTCTTATTACTAGAATTTATGATACTGTCAATTTGCGCACGTTTCATGAAAGTAAATGGCTAGAGGTGATCCCTATGTGGATCGACTTGCTCATCGTGGCGGTGCTGGGGTTCGGCATCTACGCGTTCCTTTCGATCGCCGGCGTCCAGACACGATGGCTGAGCCACCGGAGCAATAGAACCGCGGAAAGCATGTACGACAACTACGGCGACCGGAATCCTAAGCAGGGCCGGCATCCCGGGCCACACGGCGACACATGGGTGGACGCGGAAGGTCCCGAGCCTCGCTCCGAGCACATCGAGCGATGACAGCCCGCTGGTAAGGCCCGCTACGGGGCCGCTTCGCCGGCCAGGCGCGCGGCCAGGAGCCGCAGCACCGGAACGGCCTCGACCAGTCGCTGCCGGTCCGATAGAGCCAGGCTGGCCAGCACATCGCTGAGGGCTTCGCCCCAGACTCGCTCGCGACGATCGCGGGCCACGTAGGCAGCGGGCGTTGGCTCCAGGTGGACGATACGGCCGTCAGTACTGTCGCGCCGCCGCTGGAGCGTGCCCCGCGCGACGAGCGAGCGGATCGCCGTGCTGGCGTTACTCGGCTGCATGCTCAGCTCGCGGGCGACGTCGTTGACGCTGAGCCCCGGCCTGCGGGCCAGCAGCCGCATGACCTCAAGCTCCGAGGCCGGCAGGGGATCCTGGCGGGCGGCCGTGAGGCCGATGGTGCGGGGCAGCAGCCAGGCCAGATCATGCAGGACAACCGCCAGGTCACGAGCGACCGCGACATCCACCATCACATTGGCTGGCCCGCCGGCCAGGTCGCTGGCTGGCCCGCCCGCTAGATCACTGCCTGGCCCGCCGGCCAGATCACTGCCTGGCCCGCCCGCTAGATCACTGGCTGGCGCGCCCACTAGATCACTGCCTGGCCCGCCCGCTAGATCACTGGCTGGCGCGCCGGCCAGATCACTGGCTGGCGCGCCGGCTGCGTCGCTGGCCGGGCCGCCCGCTACGCCGTCATCCGGATGATCGGCGGCGGGATCCGTGGCGGGGCGATCACCTGCCACCGCTCCTCCTTGCCTCGGAGATGGCCCTCATGATATCTCTACAGATATATATAAGATTATAGGTACTGGAGTGCGATTGATGCCGACGACCGCCGTCATCCCAGGATTCACCGGCGAGGCGATCACCCCGGTCGACGACCGCTACGACGGGGCGCGCCGGGTCTGGAACGCCATGCACGACCGGCGCCCGGCGGTGATCGCGAGGTGCGGCAGCGCCGCCGACGTCGCGGCCGCCATCGGCTATGCGCGCGCTAACGACCTGGTGATCGCGGTCCGGGGCGGCGGTCACAGCCTGCCCGGGTTCAGCACCTGCGACGGAGGCCTGGTCATCGACCTGCAGCGGATGAACGGGGTCTCGGTCGACCCGGTGGCCCGCCGGGCGACCGTGGCTGGTGGCGCGCTGCTCGGCGACGTAGACCGGGCCACCCAGCAACACGGTCTGGTCGTTCCAGCCGGGGTCATCTCACACACTGGGGTCGCCGGGCTGACCCTGGGCGGCGGGGTGGGCCGGCTGATGCGCCGGTTCGGCCTGACCATCGACAGCCTCCGGTCAGCCGAAGTCGTGACGGCCGACGGCCGCACGCGACGAGCCGCCGCGGACTCCCACCCCGACCTGTTCTGGGCCATCCGCGGCGGCGGCGGCAACTTCGGCGTGGTGACCGAGTTCGAATTCGCCCTGCACGAGCTATCCGAACTGACGGTCCTGGCCAGCTACCACGAGATGGCCGACGCGCACCGGGTGCTGGGCCGGGCGCAGCAGGTGATGTCCGGCGGAGCGCCGGATGAACTGCTCTGGACGAGCTTCACCCGCAAGGCCCCACCGCTGCCCTGGATGCCGGCCGGGATCGTGGGCAGGCCAGGAATCATGTCGGTTATCGAGTGGTCCGGCGATCCGGACCCGGGGATGAAGCTGCTCAGCGAGTTGCGGGATGAACTCCGCCCGGTTGCTAGTGATCTGGGGGTGGTTCCGTTTGGCCAGATCCAGACCGAAGGTGATGAGTTCTTCGGCCCGGGGCTGCTGTCGTACGTCAAGGCCACGTTCGCTGACGAACTGACCGCTGACCTGATCGATGTTCTCGCTGACCGGGGGCGGCGGCTGGGCTCGGAGGTGTCGCAGATCGAGGTGCTGAGCATGGGTGGTGCCATCCGGCAGGTCGCGCCGGATGGCACGGCGTTCCCGCACCGCGCCGCGTCGTGGCTGATCAACGTCCCGGCGAGCTGGCGGTCCGCGGCGGACACCGACCGGGAGATCCGCTGGGTTCGGGAGACCTTCGCGGCGCTGCAGCCCGTCTGCTCAGGTGGCGCGTACGTCAACTTCATGGACGCCGACGAGCGGGCCAGCGGCCAGATCGCCTACGGCGCCACTCTGCGCCGCCTGCAGGCGGTCAAGGCCGTCTACGACCCGGCGAACATCTTCCGGCTGAACCAGAACATCACCCCGCGGGCGGCATCATGACCGGCTGGCGCCCGGGCCGCCCACTGACCCCCGCCGCGCAGGTGCAGCGGCGGCTGTGGGATAGCGACCCGGACGGGTGGGCCCTGTTCGCCGAGCCGCACACCAAGCCGTTGTTCGAGGCGCTGCTGGACGCGACGTCGGTCGGCGCCGGCACCGACCTGCTCGATGTCGGCTGCGGCAGCGGCCTGATGATGGCCCTCGCGGCCGCCCGGGGAGCCGCCGTGACCGGTGTCGACGTGGCAGCAGGCCTGCTCGCGGTGGCCAGCGCCCGGCTGCCGGAGGCCGGCCTCTGGCTCGCGGACATGGAGAGCCTGCCGCTGCCTGATGAATCCTTCGACGTGATCGTCGGAGCCAACACGTTCCAGTTCGCGGGTGATCCGCTGCGCGCGCTCCATGAGGCGGCCCGGGTCTGCCGGCCCGGCGGCGCGGTCGCGGTCGCCACCTTCGCCGAGCCGGAACGGTCCGAGTCCACGGTCGTTCACCACGCCATGTCGGCGCTCAGCCCACCGCAGCGGCAGGCCGCGCACGCGCCGTACTCGCTGTCGGCCCCGGGGAACCTGGAGTCGGCCCTGGCCGCCGCCGGCCTGCGGCAGGTCTCCGTCGGCGAGGTCGTATGCGTCTGGCGCTATGCCACCCTGGCCGACGCCCAGCGTGGGTTGCTGAGCTCGGCGGGCGGGGCGAGGGCGGCTCAGGACAGCGGCCGGGAGGCAGTCCGCGCCGCCATCGGGTCGGCGGTCACCCCGTTCACCGAGCCCGCCACCGGGATCATCAGCATGCGCAACGTCTTCCGCTGGGTCTGTGCCAGCAAACCCCGTGCCGCAAGCTGAGGGCTCACGACCCCCGGGAGCCGGGAAAAATGACGCGCGGCAGCGGCCTGGCGGCTGAGATCATGCACGGCGTGCTAAACGACGACCTCTGGTTTGCGATGCCGGTTCTGCGCGGACGGCGGATCCGGCTGGAGCCGCTGACCCTTGAGCACGCTCCCGGTTACCTCGCGGCGGCTGGAAGCGGCGCGGAGGGCGCCGAAGTGTTACGCTGGCTGAGCCCGCCCGGAGGTGCCATGGCCCAGCCCGTCACCGTCGCGGACGCGACCCGCCACATCGCCCACGCGCTCGCCGCCCGCGCGAGGGGAGCCAGGCTGCCCTACGCGCAGATCGACGCCAGCACGGGCCAGTTCGCGGGAACCAGCTCCCTCTACGAGCTGAACCCGGCCCTGCGGACCCTGGGCATCGGCCACACCTGGCTCGGCCAGCCCTGGTGGCGCACCGGGCACAACACCGAGTCGAAGCTGCTCATGATGACGTACGCCTTCGAGACGCTCAGCGCGGTCCGGGTCGTCTGGCACACCGACATCTACAACACCCGGTCGCAAACCGCGATCGAGCGTCTCGGCGCGGTGCGGGAAGGAGTACTGCGCAAGCACCGCAAGCGCCGGGACGGCAGCTGGCGGGACACGGTGCAATACGCCATGGTGGACGACGACTGGCCAGCCGCCAGGGATGAGCTGACCGCACGGCTCGCGGCGGGAAGCTGAGACGCGGCGGCCAAGGTCCCGGCGAACCAGCAGGCCAGCCCCGGCCGGCAGCCCCCGGCAGCCCCCCGGCCGACCCGAGCCCGGCCGACCCGAGCCCGGCCAGCCCCAGGCAGATCAGGCTGAAGGCGGCGTGGCGACCGAACGCCAGAAATCCAGCACTCCCGCGGTGGGCTGGTGGATCTCGATGGGGTGCCCGAACAGGCTGCCGCCCGAGAACCAGTCGGCGACAGCCCCGCCCACCGAGGTGGTCAGCAGCGGGCAGCCGCCCCAGCTCATATGCTCCCGTTCGGACTGAAGATCATCAGTTGTCCAGGCCACGTGGCTCACGGCACCATGCCGCACGCCCAGCACATCCCGGAGTTCGGCTGGCTGCACCTCGTGCAGGACGTTCAGCTCCAGCAGCACCGGACCCCAGCTGGCGAAGGCGGCGCTGTGATCAAGCACGGCCGACTCACCCCGGAAGCGGAATTCCCCCAGGTTGACGTGCTCAAGCACCTGGAACGGCCCGACGCCGAGCAGTCGGCTGGCCTGCTCCATGGCGATGTCCAGGTCGCTGGTCCAGTATCCGATGTGGTGCAGGCCGCGGACCGCCGGACGGGGCGGATCAGCGGTCATGCTGCCCCGCCGCCTCCGGCGCCGCCGCTCCATGATCCGATCTCCGGGAGCAGCTCAGCGGCAAACAGCCGCATGCTCGCATCGACGTGCCGCGGGTCCATGCCCGGGTGGTGGAACTGGATCGACATCTCGTCCATGGGCAGGTCCTTATAGGCACTGAGGGCCTCCATGACCTGGTCCGGCGTGCCCACCGCGAACGGGACGCCGTAGATGCCCGCCTTGGGGTCGTTGCGCATCTCGCCCACCGGGGCCAGCGGCATCTGCATGCCACGGCGCCGGTAGAACTCGACCCACCAGTGCAGGCCGCGCTCAGCCTCGTCCCATGCCTTTTCCCTGGTCTCGGCGACATGGACGGCGAGCGGGCCGGACAGCAGCCGGTAGTCGACCCGGGTCCGGCCCGCCGCGGCCTGCGCCTCCAGGTACTTCGGGTAGAGCGGTGTGTGCACCATCGAGGCCAGGCTGAAGCCGCGCTGGCCGGCCCGGACCAGGCTCTGCGGGCCGAGCGCGGCGATGTAGATGCGCGGGCCCGCCGCCTGCACCGGCTTGGTGGTCATCCGCACGTTCTTGAACTGGAAGTACTTGCCTTCGTGGCTGAACTCATCCTCGGTGAAGCACTTCTCGATCACATCCAGTGCCTCGTAGGTACGGCCGAACGATTCCTTAGGGTCGATGCCGAAGACCGCGCACTCGCCTGGCATCGGCCCGGCACCGATCGCCATCTCCAGCCGGCCGCCGGACAGGATGTCCACTGTGGCCGCGTCCTCGGCCACCCGGATCGGGTGGTGCAACGGCAGCAGCAGCACATAGGTACCCAGCCGGATCGAACTGGTCCGGGCCGCCGCGGCCGCCAGCACCGGGAACTGGGACGGGTTGTGCTGGTCCTCGGCGAAGTGATGCTCCGCGAGCCACCAGCTACGGAAGCCGAGCTGCTCGCCCGACACGGCCTCGTCGAGCACCTCGGCGTAGCTGGTGGTGAGCGGCTGCGGGCTGTCCGGGTGGTTGCGGGCGGTCATCGCCAGGCCGACATCCATGGGCTGCTCCTGTGGTGTGAACACTGTGCTGAGAAGTTGGTACGGCTAAGTTGTGCTCGAAAGTTCTCGGCTACTAAAATCGGATTCCGCCAGCCGAATGTCAAGGTCTAGGCTACCCAGGCCGGCGGCGACGCGTTGCCCGTGGTACCCGAAACGCCCTTGCTATCTGGAACGCCCGCCCGGGGGTACTGGAACGCCGGTACCTGGAACGCCGGTACCTGGAACGCCGGTACCTGGAACGCCGGTACCTGGAACGCC
>CAYPQM010000008.1:0-28406 GCA_964412845.1 uncultured Streptosporangiaceae bacterium | reverse complement strand
GGTACCTGGAACGTCTGCGCGACCTGGAGCGACCGTGGGAAGACTGTCCGGCAAGATCGCGCTCGTCACCGGCACGGCCGGCGGCATCGGCCGGGCCAGCGCGCTGACCCTCGCCCGGGAGGGTGCCAGGGTGGTGGGCTGCGACTTGAACCCGGCAGGCTCCAACGACACGGTGCGGCTGGCCCGCGACGCCGGCGGCGAGATGACCGCGATGGCGCCGGTGGACCTCTCGTCGGAGGCGGGCGCCGATAGCTGGGTCACCAGCGCTGTCGCGGTCTACGGCGGCGTGGACATCCTGGTCAACAACGCCTCCGCGATCCGCTTCGGCCCGATCAGCTCACTGTCCGTCGAGGACTGGTCGTTCACCATCCGCAACGAGCTGGACATCGTGTTCCTGGTGACCCGCGCCGTGTGGCCGCACCTGGTCACACGCGGTGGCGGCTCGATTGTGAACATCGCGTCAATCTCCGCGACCCGGGGGGCCTTCTTCATGCCGCAGAACGCGCACGGCGCGGCGAAAGGCGGCGTGCTGTCGCTGACCTACCAACTGGTGACCGAGGGCGGCCCGCACGGCATCCGGGTGAACGCGGTGAGCCCGGCCATGACGGCGACTCCGCAGACCGCCCCGCTGCTGGCGGACACCGGCAGCCCGTTCGCCGGTGAACTCGCCCGCATCCCGCTCGGCCGGGTCGGCCAGCCGGAGGATGTGGCCAACGCCGTGCTGTTCCTGGCCTCCGACGAAGCCGCGCACGTCAGCGGGGCCAACATCCCGGTGGACGGGGGCGCCGCCGCCATCGGCTAACCCTCCTTCCCCGACCTCCGACACCCCAGACCCGACACCCGCAGACCCGACACCGCAGACCCGACACCGCAGAACCGACACCGCAGACCCCGCAGAACCGACACCGCAGACCCCGCAGAACCGTCATCGCAGACCCGCTGCGGGGCCGCCGCAGACCCGCCACCGCGGGGCCGCCATGGGGCCGCCGCAGACCCGCTGGAGAACTTCGTGTCGCCATCGCCATCGCCTAGCCGCTTCACCGGCCAGTTCTTCCGCCGAGACCAAGCGGGCTACGAGGCGGCCCGGGTGGGCCGCGTCTTCAACGCCCGCCGGCCAGACCGTTTCCCGGCCGCCGTCCTGCTCGCCGCGGACGATGCCGATGTCGTCGCCGGCGTGCGGCTGGCCCGGGCCGAGGGACTGCGAATATCAGTGCGGGCCGGCGGCCATTCCTGGGCCGCGTGGAGCGTGCGCGATGACGCCCTGCTGATCGACCTGGGAGCAATGCGGGACATCCGCTACGACGCGGCGGCCGGCGTCGCCGCGGCCCGTCCAGCGGTCCAGGGTGGCACGGAACTGGAGCCATTCCTGGCCACCCACGGCCGGGCCTTCCCGGCCGGCCACTGCCAGTCGGTCGGCCTGGGCGGATACCTGCTGCAGGGCGGCCAGGGCTGGAACGGCCGGGCGTGGGGCTGGGGCTGCGAGAACGTGGTGGCTATCGACGCGGTGACCGCCGATGGCCGGCCGGTGCACGCCGACGAGCAGGAGAACGCCGATCTCTACTGGGCCGCACGGGGCGCCGGTCCCGGCTTCCCGGCCCTGGTCACCACTTTCCACCTGCGCACCTATCCACAGCCCCCGGTCATGATCCAGGACACCTGGACCTTCCGGCTGGACGACGCCGGCCCGCTGCTGGCCTGGCTGCACGAGACCCTGCCCGCGCTCGATGTGACGGTGGAGCCCGTGCTCGCCGCGACCAGGCTGCCCGACGTGCCGCTGGACCCGGGCGTCCGCCGCCCGGAGGGTACGGTGCTGCTGCTGCATACGACGGCCGCCGGGGACTCGGCGGCGCAGGTCGAACAGCGGCTCGCACCGCTGCACGCCTGCCCGATCGCCGGCCGCGGGCTGGGCCACGTGCGCGGCGTGACCTCGATCGCGGAGGAGAACGCGGCCCAGGCCACGCAGAACCCGGAAGGCCACCGCTACCTGGTCGATTGCACCTGGACCGACGCGCCGGCCGCGCAGATCGCGCCGACGCTGGAGCGGATGTGGCGGGAACTGCCGACTGAGCACTCGTTCTCGATCTGGTACGGCTGGGCGCCGACCCGGCCGCTGCCGGACATGGCGTTCTCGGTTGAGGCCAACGTGTATCTCGCGACGTATGTGATCTACACGGACCCCGGTGACGACGACCGGTACGCCAACTGGGTGCACACACGCACCCGGGAACTGGCTGGCATGGGCTGCGGCGCGTACCTCGGCGACACCGACTTTCAGCAGCGCACCGACCGGTTCATGTCCGACGAGGCCTACCGCCGCCTCGCTGAGGTCCGGTCCCGGTGGGATCCCGACGGCATCTTCTGCTCCTACCTGGCTCCCGCCAACGCCCCCCTCAACCAGCACCCCTAGCCGCCCCCCTCCGCACCCCGGCGCGAACGACAGTAAAGCGCTTCAACTGTCGTTCTAACGACAGCAAAACGCATCTCATCTCGTTGAGGGCGGACGGTTAGCGGAGGATGAGGCCGCCGTCTACGCAGATGGTCTGGCCGGTGAGGGCGGCGGCGGCGGCTGAGGCGAGGAAGCAGACCGTCGCTGCCACGTCGGCCGGGACCAGCGTCCGCGGCAGCGCCTGACGGGACCGGACGTCGTCGAACGCGGCCTGGGTCATGCCCTGCCGCGCGGCCGGGGTGGCGGTCAGCCCGGGAGCCACGCAGGTCACCGCGATGCCGTCGCCGCCGAGGCCGACCGCCAGCGTCCGGGCCAGCGCCACGAGCGCCCCCTTGCTGGTCACATAGGGCAGCATGTCCCCGGCCGGGGGAGACCAGATCGTGTCGGAGACGACGAAGATGATCCGGCCGAACCCGGCCGCGGCCATGCCGGGAGCAAATGCCTGCGCGAGCAGCAGGGCGGACTCGACGTTGACGGCCTGCACCCGCCGCCAGGTGGCCAGGTCGATGCTGGCCAGGTCGGCCCGGTCGAAGGCGGCCGCCGCGTGCACCAGAACCTCACACCGCCCGTGCCGGGCGAGCACAGCGCCCGCCGCGTCGTGGACCTCTTCCGCGCGCGACAGGTCAACGGGCGGATCGCCGGCCTGGTCGAGGGTGACCACGACGTGCCCGGAAGCGGCGAGGGCCGCCGCGATGCTGCCGCCGATCGCGCCTGCCCCGCCGGTCACCACCGCGACCCGCTGGGTGAGGTCCCCTTCGCTCATCGGCCGTCCGCCTTCCCGGCGTTCTCGGCCTGGCGATCCACGCTGACGGCCGTCTTGTCAGCGGCATCGCGGCCCGCGTTGCGGCCCGACCGCTCCGCGGCCTCGCGGCCCGCGATGCGGCCGAAGGCGATCGCGTCGGTGAGGCCGCCGCCGTGCTCGATCAGATGTCCCCAGACGAGGCTTACGGCGCCCGCCGCGTAGAGACCAGGGACCGGCTGCCCGTCCGGACGGACGACCTGGGCCCGCTCATCGTGCCGAGGGCCGCCGGTGGTTCCCGCGATGCCCGGCCAGGTCTCGATCGCGTACAGCCGGCCGGTGTCGATTGGCACCAGGGTGTCCGCGGACCGGCCGAACCGCCGGTCCTGGCCCGCATGCGCGGCTGCGTTGTACTCGGCCAGCGTGCTTTCCAGCACGTCGCGGTCGACACCGATCCGGGCGGCCAGGTCGGCCGGGCTGTCCGCCGAGACAATCCAGCCGCGGTCCACCTCAGCGGAGTTGTCAGCGCTCCAGGCGTAGTCGTTCGGCGTGCCGAGCAGCCCGTTGAGCGGTCCAGCCAGCCGGGTGACCTCATCGAAGATCGCCCAGCTGGGGAGCCGCGGCCGGTTCCCGTTGTGCGGGAAATAGCTGAGTAGCGCGCGGAGCCGGTCATGTACCTCATGGCCAGTCTCATCAGCGAACCGGCGGCCATCGGAATCGACAAAGAGGTAGCTGGGCGCGCAGAAGTCCACCGCGAACGGGGCCGCGAACTGCGGTGTCCTGACCGCGAACCAGCCGAAGAATCCATACATGTGCCAGAGATCCGCGCCGGCCGCCTGCGCCATCCGCAGTCCCGCGCCGGTGTTGGTCGGGCAGCCGACCGGCCAGGCCGGCCCGAGCGGCAGGTAAGCGTCGGTCAGCGACGCGTCGGCCTCGAACCCGCCGCAGGCCAGCAGCACGCCACCGCGGGCGCACAGCGTTGTCTCGGCGCCGTCCCGGGTGACCACCAGCCCGGTCACCTCCTCCTGGTCGAGGACGAGGCGGCAGGCGGCGGTCTCGAAGTACACCGGGATACCGCGCTCGCGCACGGCCGCGTCCAGTAGCTGCCAGAGTGCCTCGCCGCGGCGCCCGTCGCCACCGGCCGTGACGCGGTACCGGATGCTGCCGCCGGCCGGGAAATGCGGCCAGGACGGGAAGGGCGCGGGCAGCCGGGCAGCCGGCGGGTCGAAGGCCACCGTCGAGCCGCCCAGCGAGGTCAGCCACTGGTCGATCTCGTGCAGGCCGTCCGCGTACGCCGCAAGCACCGGCCGGGCCGTCCGGCCGAAGCACAGCGCGTCCAGGTGATCTACGGTGCGCGGTTCTGGCACGTCGAACAGGAAGCCGCCGCTGTACCGGGCGTTCCCGCCGCCCCGGGTGGCGGCCTCGACGATGATGACACTGGCGCCGCTGTCGTGCGCCGCGATCGCGGCGCACGCGCCGGCCGGGCCATAGCCGGCCACGACAACGTCAGCCACCTGGCCGGCCGCAAGCTCAGCCGGCCCGGCATCCAGACCTGCGGCGGCGCGCAGACCTGCGGCGGCGCCCGGACCCGCGCCTGCGCCCAGATGCGTGCTCCGATCTACGAAAGTGCCTTTCATCACCATGCGCGCGGCTGCCGTGAGACCTCCGGGACTGGTTGACTGCGCGTATGCGATTGGATCACATGGGTGTCAACGTCGCCGACCTGGCTGCCGCCGAGGCCTGGTACGGCCAGGCCTTTTACCTCCAGCGTGAACTGGAGATCCGGATCGACGCCCTGGACCTTGACATCGTGATGCTCATCAGCAGGGAGTTCGGTCACCGGGTGGAGTTGCTGCACCGGCCTGGTTCGGGCCCCGGGCTCCGGGCCGAGAACCCGGCCGTGGCCGCGCTGACGGAAGGTTTCGGGCACATCGCCTTTGACGTGCCCGACCTCGACACGGCGCACCAGCGCCTGGTGTCCATGGCCGCCCGCGAGATCATGCCACCCCAGCCATCGCCCGAGCCTGGGGTCAGGATGTCCTTCGTGGCCGACCCGGAGGGCAACCTGATCGAGCTGGTCGAGCGCCATCCCGGCTGAACCCGCCATCCCGGCTGAGCCTGCTGGGAACGCCGAGCCCGCCAGGGACGCAGAGCCCGCCAGGGACGCCGAGCCCGCCAGGGACGCAGAGCCCGCCAGGGACGCAGAGCCCGCCAGGGGCGCAGGACCCGCTGAGGACAAGATCATCCGCTCGCGGGCTCGATCAGGAACCGCGCCGAGCGCTCGACGACGCGGCGGGTCGCAGCATCGTCCAGTTCCGGGAACATGTGCCCCGCCCCCGGCACCAGCTCAACCGTGGCGGCAACCCCAGCGGCGGCGAGCGCCGCCGCCAGCCGCCGGCTCTGCCTGGGCGGCACCAGCGCGTCGGCGGCGCCGTGCAGGAAAAGGAAAGGCGGCGCCCCGGCGTGCGCGAAGCGCACCGGGCTGGCCGCAGCGGCCAGATCCGGCCGCTGCGTGAGCAGCGCACCGATGAGCTGGGACTCCCGGGACTCGGGCCCGCGATCCCCGGTCCCGCCGGCATCCTCGATGTCATCCGGCAAGGCACTGAGGTCGGTGGGCGGGTACCAGCACACCACGGCGTCAACGCCCGGGCTGGTGAGCGCATGCAGGGCGGCGAGGTGGCCGCCCGCGGATACCCCCCAGGCGACCGTGCGGGGGGTCGTGATGCCGTAGTCGCCGCGATGCGCGGCCAGGAACCCGGCGGCCTCGGCCACATCCTCGCGCTGCGCCGGGAAGACCGCCTCGCCGCTGAGCCGGTAATCGATGCTCGCGACGGCCAGACCCAGGGCAGCGACCTGCTCAAAGAACGACGGAGTCCAGTTCTTCGCCCGGCCCGGGCCATCGGCCCGGCCACCGACCCGCCAGCCACCGCCGTGCAGGTACAGGCACAGTGCTGTGGCTGGCCGTGATGGCACATAGAGGTCAAGCGACAGCGGCCGGAAGCCCGCGGGGCGTGAGAAGATCACATCGCGGTGCGCGGCGACTCCGCGGTGCAGCGTCGGCTCGGGCTCAGTCCGCACGGGACCGGCGGTCAATTCTGGGCCCGCGCGGGCGTCCGTGCGCCGGCCCCAGATGACTCGTCCGGCCGCTTGTGGAAACGCCCGCCCTGGATGATGTACAGCAGGTTGTCGCGGTCCTGGAGCACACGGACGTCGTGGGCCGGGTTGCCCCGGACGACCAGGATGTCGGCCAGGTAACCGGGAGCCAGCAGGCCCAGGTCATCGGCCATGCCCATGACCTGGCCGCCGAGCTTGGTCGCCGCGGTCAGCGTTTCAATCGGGCTGTAGCCCAGGACCTCGACGAACAGCTGAAGATCGCGCGCGTTGCGCCCGATCGGGTTGTTCGGGAAGCCGTAGTCCCCGCCGGGCAGCGCCCGGATGCCGCGCCTGCGGATCTCCGGGTAGATGCCGGCCATGCCTTCCAGCGCGGCCACCGACCCGATCTTCTCGGCCACCGCGCGGTCCATGCCGAACTCGGCGCCCTCGTGCACGTTGGCGTAGATGATGCCGGGCGCGGGCGACACGAAGACCTGATCCTTGACCGACTCCAGCAGGTCGAGAGCTTCCTCGTCCGCGTAGGTGCAGTGATAAATAGACCGAAACCCCGACTTAACGGCAATTTTCACTGACTCCGCAGACTGAGCGTGGCAGTTCAGCCAGACACCCGATTCCCTGGCCTGCTGGCCGGCCGCCATCGCCTCGTCCAGGGTGTACTGGGTGATCTGCGAACCGCCAGGGATGAACACATCGTCGTTGCTGAGCAGGAACTTCACGCTGTCGAAACCGATGCCGGCCTGCTCGCGGACGAAGGCCCGGCAGGCGTCCGGACCCTGCCAGTCCGGCTCGACGTGGCCATCGGGCCGGACCGGGTGGTTGTCCCGTTCCATGCTCGCGGCCCGCATTCTCGGGCCGGGCACGGCGCCTGCCTTGATCTTGTCGCGCAGGATGACCTCGGTCGGCATGGGCAGGATCGAACCCGCGGAGTAGGCCGAGGTGAAGCCGGCATCGAGCAGGATGGCCGCGTTCCGCTCGGCCCGGGCCAGTTCACTGCCTGGGCCTTCGATGTGCTGGAAGAAGCTCACGTCCAGCGGCGGGTTGAAGGACGGGTCGATGTGCCCGACTGCGGACGGGAAGGTGAGGTGCGCGTGCGACTCGACCAGGCCGGGCATGACGGTGCAGCCCGTGGCGTCGATGACGTCGTCGGTGCCGTGGTCTTCCCGCCAGCCGGTCGTGACCGACACCACGCGGTCACCGTCGAGGGTCACCTCGCCCGGCGTCGGCGGCGTCCCGCTGCCGTCGAACACCAGCCCGTTGGTGAAGACCGTGCGTCCCACAACTAATCCCCTCCGACGCGCCGCAACGTACTTTCACTAGCCGAGAGTGGTTTTCTATACTACCTTTTCCGTGAGTGTTGCCGGGCCCGCACAGCCGTGTCAACGCTTTCCGGCACGAAGTTGGGATCCGGTATATCCCCGATATGGTGCGCGAGGGTGGGGCCGCGGGCATCGGTCCGCTTCCGGTGGGGCTCGGCGCCCCCGGTCCGCCCGGCTAGACGTCGCGGAACCGGAACACCAGGCCGCCGGCCAGCATCGCGGCCGCGGCCCAGATGGCCAGCACGCCCAGCCCGGCCCACGGCGTGATCGCCAGGCTCCGCAGGCCGGTGGTGTCCTGGATGGTCAGCCCCGCGACCGTCGGTGTCCACCGCTCGAGCCGGTGCTGCCAGTGCTCGTTCCCGACGAAGGCCAGGATGATCGGGAACAGGTACAGCAGCGCGAGGACGACGCCGATGGATACGGCCGAGTCCCGCACGATCACCGCGACGCCGAGGCTCAGCAGCGCGATGAGTCCCAGGAACAAGACCGACCCGGTGGCGGCCCGCAGCGTTGGCCCGTAGCTCAGCCAGACCGGGTGGAAGCCGCGCGCGGCGGTAAAGCCGTGGCCGGGCAGGATCAGGTGCCCGGCCAGCACCGAGCCGAACACCGCCACCGCCCCGGCCACCAGCACCAGCGCGGCCAGCAGGATCGCCTTGGCCGCCAGCACCACCTCCCGCCTGGGCATCGCCGCGAGCGTGACGCGCATCATGCCCGAGCTGTACTCGTTGCTGACCATCAGCACGGCCAGGATCGCGGCCACCGCCTGACCAAACTGAATCCCGGTCAGGCTGAGCTTGGTCGTGTCGACCGGGCAGGTCAGGTTCGGCGGGCAGTGTGTGGCCCCGACGGCCGCAGCGCTGACCGCAATGGTCGCCGCCGCGAGCGCGAGGAGCAGCCAGGCGGGTCCGGAGACCGTGCACAGCTTGGTCCACTCGGCGTGCAGCGCGTGGCGCAGGCTCGCCCCGCGCGCTGCCGCCGTGGCTGTCGCCGGTGCTGGCTGCGTCGCCGTGGCGGCGCTCATGCGTCCCGCCGCCGCAGCATGACCAGCGCGAGGGCCAGGGCCGCCGCCGCCCACAGGCACAGCACGGCAAACCCGGCGTAGGGGGACAGCGGATAGTAGCCCTGGATGGGCGAGGTGACGGTGGTGACCTGCGAGTACCGCGGGATGCTCTGCTCGACCGCCAGGCCCGCGGCCGGGGTCACCCGCAGCAGCCAGTCGCCGACCCCGGCGGGCACGACATTGAGCGCGGTCAGCAGGAACGGCATGACGACCGTGACGACCGCGATCGTGATCGCGGCGGCGCTGCGCCGCAGGATGGCGCCCAGGGCGACGGCGAAGACCGCGGCCACGGCCAGCATGGCCGCCGTGCCGACGATGACCCGCACGTCGGTCAGCACGGGCGCGGACAGCAGTATCTGGCCCTGGTTCTCCTCCTTCGGCACACCAACGGCGATCGAGACCACCGCGGCCACCAACCCGGCGACGAAGGCCACCGCGCCGATCACCACGGCCTTGGCGGCCAGCACCGCGCCGCGGCGCGGGGTGGCGGCCAGCGTGGTCCGGATGAGGCCGCGCCGGTACTCGGTGCTGAAGAACATCGCCGCCACCACCACGATCACGATCAGCCCCAGGAACGCGCCCGCCAGGCTCTGCCCGATCGTCACCGTCGGGAACGGGCCGAGGGGCCCCGGCGTGACGGGCGCGATGTCGCCCGAGCCCGTCAGCGTGTAGCCGCCGCCGATCCGGGTGAACGGCGCCGAGCCGCCCCCTAGCCCCGGCCCTACCCCCGGCCCGCCCCCGGCCGGGCCTCCGCCGCCGACTGTGGTGCCGGTCCAGGTGCCGCCGGGTGCCCCGCCCGCCAGGCTGACGTGATCGAAGACTCCGGTGGCCTGGGCGGGGCCGCCTCTATTGCTGGAGCCGCCGAACGAGTTCTGGGTCACCGTGTAGCCCGGCGAGGTGGCGAACAGGCCGACCTGGACGGTCGACGGCAGCCCGGTGAGCTGGACCGTGCCCACCTGGGTCCAGCGCGTGCCGTCGGCGGAGTCGTAGCCGGTGATCGTGTCGCCGGAGCGCGTCAGCCGCAGCCAGCGCGGATGGGCGGCCAAGACGGCCCCAGGCAGCCCGGCGGTGTCACCGGTGAAGTTGTCCTGCATCCGGACCCCGTGAGCGCCCGTCACCATCATCGCCGCGTACGCCGAGCCCTGATGGGTGCTGCGCTTGATGATGATCCCCGTCTTGGCCCACGGGGCCAGGCCGGGCACCAGGCTGCTGCCGACCTGCGCCGCGCGCCCCGAGGTGGCGAGGTTCGCGTGCTTGCCGGTGAGCGAGGTGACGCGGACGGTGATGGTGCCGTTCCCGGTCAGCGGCTGGTGCGCGAAGGAGAAGCTGTCGGTGACGATCTCGCCGCCCGGCCCGTGCGGGATGTAAGGCAGGCAGGCCTGGCCCGATTTCGGCGCACCGCCGTTGATCTGGCAGCCGATGTTCACATTACCGGCCGCGAACACGCCGAGGAAGATGGTCAGCAGCGCGGCCAGGATCATGCCGATCACCCAGCCGCGCACGCTGCGGAACTTGATCCACTCGGCCCGCAGCAGGGAGCCGAAGCCGCCGCCGCGGGGTCCATCGCCGGACCCGGCTTCGGGCCGCGGCACCGAGATGGCCTGGGTCGTCATCGCGGCACCTCCTGCGCCGCATCGGCGTCGAAGCCGGCCGGGCGGAACTCGACCGCCTGCTTGGTGAGCTCCATGTAGGCCTGCTCCAGGGTCGCCCGGTGCGCGGAGACCTCGGAGAACGGCACGGCCAGCGAGCTGAGCAGCGCGACCACCTGCTCGGCCGCCAGCCGGGAGATCGTGAGCACGTCCTGGCCGCTGGCCACGACGGTGGCCCCCGCGTTCTCCAGCACCGCCTTCGCCTGCGGCCGGGCGGACGTGCGCAGCGTCACCCGATCCCCGGACGCGGCCGCCAGCAGGCTCGCCACCGTGGTGTCGGCGATGACCTTGCCGCGGCCTACGACCACCAGGTGATCGGCGGTGTCCTGCAGTTCGCCCATGAGATGGCTGGACACCAGCACGGCCCGGCCGCTGGCGGCCAGCGAGCGCAGGAACCCGCGCATCCACACGATGCCCTCCGGGTCCATCCCGTTGAACGGCTCGTCCAGCATGATCGCGGCCGGGTTGCCCAGCATCGCGGCGGCGATGCCCAGCCGCTGCCGCATGCCGAGCGAGTAGCCGCCCGCCCGCCTCCTGGCCACGCCCTGCAGGCCAGCCTGCTCGATGACCTCGTCCACCCGCTTGGCGTCCAGGCCCTGCGAGTGCGCGAGCCAGAGCAGGTGGTTGCGGGCGGACCGGCTCGGCTGCAGCGCCCCCGCGTCGAGCAGCGATCCGATCACCCGCATCGGCTGCCGCAGGCTCGCGTACGACGTGCCGCCGACGGTCGCCTTGCCCGCATCGGCCGCATCCAGGCCGAGGATGACCCGCATCGTGGTCGACTTGCCGGCCCCGTTCGGGCCGACGAAGCCGGTCACCTGGCCGGGCTGGACGGTGAATGACATGCCGTCCAGCGCCAGGGTCGGACCGAACCGCTTCCGCAGTCCGGACACTTCGATCGTGGCTTGCATTTCCGTTTCCTTCTGTGGTCGGGGTGGAACGTGCCGTGACCTGGTTCTACGGGAACGGCCATAACATGGGCCGCACGCAGGCTGTTATCCCGTTGTTAGGCCCGGCCGGGCATGCTCAGGTGGGATGGCAGGGCCGAAGCCCTGATCAGGGCATGGCCGGGGAGGGAGGGCGTATGCGGGCCCAGGGCCTGCCCGTGCGGCCGACCAGGCTGCGGTTGCCCGGGCGTACCGTGCGAGTACGGCTGACCGTCCTGTACGGGATCTTGTTCTTCGTATCCGGCGCGGTGCTGCTGGCCATCGCCAGCGGCGTCGCCGTGGTGCGCTCGTCGTCGAGCCAAGCTGTCCCGGCCCCGAATCAGGCCATGCCTGGTTCCGCGCTGGCCCAGGCCCAGGCCCGCATCCAGGCGTTGCAGGCCCAGCTCCAGAACCTGCAGTCGCAGACCGCCAGCCAGGCGGGCCACGACAAGCTCTCGCGTCAGCTACTGATCGCCTCGCTGATCGCCCTGGCCATCATGACCGTGATATCGGTGGCGCTCGGCTGGCTGGTGGCCGGGCGGGCGCTGCGGCCGGTCCGGGAGATGACCGCGGCGGCCCAGCGCATCTCGGAGGACAGCCTGCACGAGCGGCTCGCCCTGCACGGCCCGAAGGACGAGCTCAAGGAACTCGGTGACACCATCGACGGCCTGCTGGAGCGGCTGGAGGTCGCCTTCAACGCCCAGCGCCGGTTCGTCGCCAACGCCTCGCATGAGCTGCGTACCCCGCTGACCACGATGCGCGCGGCCATCGACGTGGCGCTGGCCAAGCCCGAGCCCGCTCCGCCGCAGACGGTCGCGCTGGCGGGGCGGCTGCGCACCGAGCTTGACCGGATCGAGAGGCTGCTGGAGGCATTCCTCGTGCTGGCCCGGGCCCAGCACCGGTCGATGCCGGGCCAGGCCGTCCTGCCCCTCGACTACATCGTGGGCTCCGCGCTAGCCGATCAGGCCGCCGCCATCAGGGCCATGGATCTCACCGTGCAGGACACCAGCCAGGGCGGCGCCTGGGTGGCCGGGAGCCAGGCTCTGCTCAGCCGCATGGTGGAGAACGTGATCGACAACGCGGTCTGCCACAACACCCCGGGCGGCTGGATCGCCATCACGACCAGGGCTCGCGGCCGAGGCGCCCGGCTGGTCGTCGAGAACGGAGGCCAGGTCCTCGACCAGCAGCAGGTAGCCGAGCTCTCCCAGCCGTTCCGGCGGCTGGAGGCGGACCGGATCGGCACGGACAACGGCTCGGGCCTCGGCCTGTCAATAGTCGCGGCGATCGCGGAGGCCCATGGCGGCACGCTGGACCTGCGGGCCAGGCCCGGCGGCGGGCTGCGCGTCTGCGTCGACCTGCCCGCAGCCGCGGCGACGACATCGGCAGCCGTCTCGGCGGGAGCGCCGGCATGAGAGTGCTGGTCGTCGAGGACTCGCGGTCGCTGGCCGACGTCCTGGTGGAGGGCCTGCGGGACCAGGGCATGGCCGTGGACGCCGCTCACGACGGGCTAGCGGCAGCCGCGAAGCTCGACCTCAACTCCTACGACGTCGTCGTGCTCGACCGCGACCTGCCCGGCATCCACGGCGACGCCCTGTGCCAGATGATCACCGACCGCGGCGACCGGGCGATGGTCCTCATGCTGACCGCGGCCGGGGCGCCCGGCGACCGGGTGACCGGGCTGGGCCTGGGCGCCGACGACTACCTGGGCAAGCCGTTCCACTTCCCGGAGCTCGTCCTTCGGGTCCGGGCGCTGGCCCGTCGGCAGCCATCCGCCCGAGCCCGCACGCTGCGCGCCGCCGGGATCGAGCTCGATCCGATGCGGCGGACCGTGACGCGGGACGGACGGCAGCTCGACCTGTCGGTCAAGGAGTTCGGCGTGCTGGAGGCGCTGCTGGTCGCCTCGCCTGCGTTCCTGCGCGCCGAGGATCTGCTCGAGCAGGTCTGGGACGAGCAGGCCGATCCGTTTACCAACACCGTGACGGTGACGATCGGCCGGCTGCGCCGCAAGCTCGGCGACCCGCCCGTGATCGCGACCAGGCCCGGCGTCGGCTACCGCATTTGCGATCAGTCGGCCTGAGGGCACGGATGACAGTCACGAGGGCGTGCGGGAAC
This sequence comes from uncultured Streptosporangiaceae bacterium, assembly GCA_964412845.1. Classification (GTDB taxonomy): domain Bacteria; phylum Actinomycetota; class Actinomycetes; order Streptosporangiales; family Streptosporangiaceae; genus JAWWPY01. Next base: position 15,047 of record CAYPQM010000008.1, on the reverse strand, counting down.
CACTAGTCTCGCTCGACCCTTCGTAGTCCTCGCTCAGGCGTCCAGGACTCAACGACGAGTTTGGTGGCTTCGGTATTGAGTCCGGTGATGACGACCTCGGTGATGTCGGCGACGAACATCTGCCCGTCCGGTTGCTCGTTCGCCTCATCCGTGGCCACCGGGCCGGCGGGGATGGCTCGTCCGGCGATCTTCGCCTCGCCCGGCCAGTCGCGCTCCTTGCCCTCCTCGGGGTGGAAGGTTGGGCCGTGCAGTGCGAAGCGGGGATCCCGGTTGAGGTCCGCCCCCTTGCGTGCGCCGGCCATCGAACCGAAGCGGAGATCGCCGTCCGTGAACTCGCACTCGATGCCCGAGACGCGTGGCGAGCCGTCCGCGCGCAGCGTCGCGATTGTCTTATGGCGACCGGCGTCGAACAGCCGCCGCACCCGCCCGGCGAACTCTGGTTCCGCCTGCTCGATCGCCTCCCATGCTGGCACGGCCGCAGCGTACTCGGATGTCCCACCGGTGTAAACCGAACAACCCTGAGGGCATCACCTGGGCGATGCGCGGCTAAGCCGCCGTTTGTCATGGGCTGTCCGTACGCATGCACCATGAGCATCATGACCTTCCGTCGGGGGCTGACCAGGAACCTGATGCGGGGCATCAGCGACCTGCGGCCAGCGGGCCGCACCCAGACAGGTCATCGTGGAGCCGGACGGGCCGCCGGCTCAGCAGGAGTATCACGCCGCCGCGCGGGACACGTCAATGGCAGGAACGCTGTCGAGATCGCGTTAATGAATCATTGACAGATTGTTAACAGATTATTTCTGCCCATACTTCTGGCCGGCAGTTCCGCCCAAAACCTATGTTGTGCGGGAAACCATTGTCCCGCCGCTGGGGGCGGATGGCACTCGCTATCAGCCATTCAGGCCACCAGCGAGAGAAGGGCACACAGGGCACGCCATGAGGAACCGACAGAGATCATGTGCTGGGCGGGGGCACAGCAGGATCATCACGCGGCGGTGGCTGCGCGGCACGGCATTAGCCGCCGCGGGCGTGACGGCGGCGGCGCTGACCGCGCTGGCACCAGCCGCACCAGCGCTCGCCGCGGGCAACGCTCCCGGCGCGCCGGGAGCGAACGCGACCTGGAACGAGTCGAACCTGCAGGGTTTCGCGGACTCGCTCGGCGCGTCGTCCAAGGTCTGGTACACCCTGGGGAACGGCGAGCTGGAGAACGTCTTCTACCCGCAGGCCGACACCCCCAGCACGTTCGGCCTGCAGTACATCGTCACGGACGGCTCGACGTTCACCAACACCGAAACGGCGAACACCACCCACGCGATTTCCCTGGTGGATCCGACGTCACTGGTCTGGCAGCAGGTGAACACCGCGACCAACGGCGACTTCACCATCACCAAGACGTACGTGGCTGATCCGTCCCGCTCGGTGGTGCTGGTGCAGACCACTTTCGCAAACCACACCTCGACCGCGCTCCAGCTGTACGCCGACTACCTGCCGCAACTCAACAACGACGGCATGGGCAACACCGGCGGTACCGATACGGCCAGCGGCGATCCGGTGGCCGTCAACGGCTCGGTGTCCAGCGCGCTCGCGGCGTCCACGGGCTTCAGCCAGACGACGACTGGCTACGTCGGCACATCCAGCGACGGCAGCAGCCAGCTCGCCAGCAGCCACGCACTGACCACGACGTACTCATCAGCGTCGACCGCGGGGCACATCGTCCAGGTCGCGCAGGTCCCGGTGGCGGCCAGCGGGTCGACCACCTTCACCCTGGCCCTGGCCTTCGACTCCACCCAGTCCGCCGCCATCTCCGACGCCGCCGCCTCCCTGGCCGCGGGCTTCTCCCCGCTGGAGAGCTCGTTTGAGTCCGGCTGGCACTCCTGGGTCGGCGGGCTCAACTCCCCGCCCGCCTCGGTGACCGGCAGCAGCGCCCTGGAGACGCAGTACTACGTATCGCTGATGGAGGTCAAAGCCGACGAGGACAAGACCTACACCGGCGGGTTCGTAGCCGCCCCGTCCGACCCGTGGGGCACCAGCGTGAGCGCGAACAGCGCAGGTGGCCACGGATACCACGTGGTCTGGACACGCGATGAGTACGAGATGGCGTCGGCATTGCTCGCGGCTGGCGACACCGCGGACGCGAACGACGCACTGCAGTACATCTTCACCTATGAGGAAGAGTCGAGCGGCGCCGTCAAACAGAACACATTCCTTAACGGAAACACCGTGTTCGGCTCACTTCAGATGGACGAGGTCGCCGACCCGATCATCCTGGCCTACCAACTCGGCGCGACAAACTCAGCCGACTGGGGGCACATCCAGGCCCTGGCCAACTACCTGGTTTCCAACGGCCCGTACACACCGCAGGAGCGCTGGGAGGAGGCCGGCGGCTACTCGCCGGCCACCATGGCGGCGGAGATCGCGGGGCTGATCTGCGCGGCCTCGATCGCCGAGGCCAACGGCGCGACCAGCCTGGCCGCCAGCTACCAGTCGACCGCGCTGTCCTGGGCGTCCGAGGTGGACAGCCGCACGTACACCACCACGGGCTCCTACGGCAACGGCGACTATTTCCTGCGGATCACCCCGGACGGGAGCCCGAACTCCGGGGCCTCCATCGGCATCGCCAACGGCGGCGGCAGCCACGACGACCGCACCGTGGTCGACCCCAGCTTCCTCGAACTGGTCAGGCTGGGCATCAAGGCGGCGACCGCGACCGACATCACCAACACCATCACCGCCGTGGACTCCCAGATCAAAGTGACGACCCCCGAGGGGCCGGTCTGGCACAGGTACGACTTCGACGGCTACGGCGAGACGTCCTCCGGCCGCGACTACACCGGATCAGGTGTCGGCAACCCGTGGCCAGTGCTGTCCGGCGAGCGCGGCGAGTACGACATCGCGGCGGGCAACCTGACCGGGGCGCAGTCCCTGCTGGCGACCCTGGCCGGTGCCGCCAACTCCGGCTATCAGATCTCCGAGCAGGTGTGGGGTGGTTCGACGGGGACCGGCGGGTTCACCTTCGGCCAGCCGGACAACTCCGCTACCCCGCTGATGTGGGCCATGGCTCAGTACGTGCGGCTCGCCATCGACATCTCCGCGGGCAAGAACGTGGACACACCGGCGGTCGTCACCCAGTGCGTGCAGCAGAGCACCTGCCCGACGGGCGGGTCGGGAGGCGGCTCGGTGAAGGAGACGGTGAATGTGACGGTGCCAGTGAACACCGACGCGTCCGGTGGCCCCGTCTACCTGGCCGGGAACCTGTCCGCGCTCGGCCTGGGCCAGTCTGACTGGGCCGCCAACGGCATCCCGATGACCCGGGTCACCGCCACCAAGTGGACCACGACGGTGAGCGCGGCGGCCAACGCCACCCTGTCCTACAAGTACGACCTGGGCGGCTCCTGGTCGAACGTCGAGAAGAACGCGAACTGCGCCGACATCAGCAACCGGAGCATGAGCGTCAGCAACGGCACGGTGAACGACACGGTCGCCAACTGGGGCGGCCCGTCGGCCTGCGGTGATTCGACTGCGGTGATTAACGTGACCGTGCCATCGACCACCCCGGCGGGGGACACCGTCTACCTGTCCGGCAACTACAACGTGCTCGGCACTGGCATCCCCTCCGCCGACAACTGGATCGCCAATGACTACCCCATGATCCAGACCGGCACTAACACCTGGACACTCACCATCACCGGCATCCCCGTCGCCGCGTTCCAGTACAAATTCACCCTCGGCAGCTGGAACACCACCGAGGAAACCAGCACGTGCGGCAGCCTCGCCAACCGCACCTTCGGCTTCAACACCGCCAACGCCTCCTACACCGCCACCAACACCGTCGCCGCCTGGCAAGGCAGCGGCGGCTGCTAAAACCGGCCACCAGGTTCACCTGATCACCGGGGCCACCTAGACGTGCCGCCGGCCGCTTACCCAGACGGGCGGCCGGCGGCACAGCCATCCGGGCCTGGTGATCCCGTCAGGGACATCAGGTTCCGGGCGGCCGCGATCAGGTCGGCCTAGTCCTGAGGGTTGCGTCAGGACATCAGGTTCCGGGCCGCCGCGATCAGGTCCGACTCGGCCTGCGCGATCCGGGCCGTGCGGTGCGAATTCCACCGCCGGGCCGCCGCGACCCGCCGGCGCACCCGACGGGCGTGTTCCCGGACTCGCCGGGGGCTCGCACCGCCCAGGGCGTCCCTGGCCGTCACCGCCGCGACCGGGTCGGTCGCGGCGGTGAGCAGGTCGGGGGTGACCGGCACCGGCGCTCCGGTGATCTCCTCGGCGGCCGCGCAGACCGCCGGAAGGGTCAGCCCGGTGTCGCCCCGGCTCACCGCGGTGGCCACGGCTTTGCCGACCACCCGGTAGGCCGTGCGGTAGTCCAGCCGGAAGCGCACCGACAGCTCCTCCGCGAGGTCGGCCGCCGCGGTGAAATGGCTGGCCGCCTGCTCAGCGAGGGTGCCCACGTCCGGGCTCAGCCCAGCCACCACGGCGGATCCGAGCCGGACCAGCCGGCCGGCCAGGTCAAGCGCCCCCGCTACCTCGCCGTAGGCGTACAGCCAGTTGTCGGTGCGCGCGGAGGGGGTGAGGCCGGTGGCGAGCAGCCCAGTCAGGCGGCCGATCAGGGTGCCCGCGCCGCCGCGCAGCACCGGAAGCGCGTACGGGTTGCGTTTCTGCGGCATGAGCACGCTGGCCCGGCACAGCGAGGCGTCCAGCGTCACGTAGCCGAACGGGGGACTTGCGAAGATCTCCAGGTCCCCGGCCAGCTGCCCGAGCGGCGCCACCGCCTGGGCTGCCGCGCTGACCGCGTCGGCCAGGGCGTCGACCGACCACATGGCGTCTCGGGTGTGCGCGCCCACCGAGCCGAAGCCGAGCAGCCCGGCCAGCCGGGCGCGGTCCAGCGGCAGGCGGGAGCCGCCCGCCCCGCCCGCGCCCGCTGGCGAGGCGTCCGCGCTGCGGTACGCCGCCTCGATCCGGTCCAGGTTCCGCACCGCCTGCTCAGCGAAACCTCCCAGGTAATGCCCGAACGTCGACGGCTGCGCGGGCTGCAGGTAGGTGCTGTCCGCCCACAGTGTGGCCGCATGGTCGGCGGCCAGGTCGCTGACCACGCTGGCGAAGGCGGTGACGTCGGCGTGCAGGCTGAGCAGCTTGTCCCGGATCGCCAGCCGGAAGGCGATCCGGCCGGCCTACCGGCGGGTGCGGCCGAGGTGAACCCGCCCAGCGGCGGCCCCGAGGGTTTTCTCTAGTTCCCGCTCCCGGCTGTTGTACGCGTCGCCGTACACCGGGTCATACGGAAACTCGGCCGCCGGGGAGTCGAGCAGGTCGAGGAGCGCCGCGCAGAGCGGCGCCGCCTCATCGCGCCGCAGGGCGCCGCACTCCACCAGTTCGACGAGGTGCGCGAGGTCGGCGAGGGCCAGCCCGCGGTGCAGCAGCGGCGCGTCGGCTATCTCCAGCTCGTAGCCGGCCTCGACCAGCTCAGGCGCGGGGCCGCTGGTGATCCGGGCCCCGGACCCGAGGTAGCCCTCGGGCGGCCACTGCGGGCCGGTCATAGGGGGCCGCCCGCTGATCCGGTGAACAGCGTGGGTGCGCCGCCGCTGACCAGGAACACCTGGGTGCCGCTGACCCGGCCTGCCCGGCACTCCGCGACCAGTGCGGCCATCGCCTTCGCCCCGAACGTGGGGTCAAGGAACACGCCCTCGGACATGGCGGCCAGGCGCGCCGCCGCCCGGCCGTCCGCTGACGGTGCCCCGTAGCCCGGTCCGATCCAGCCACCAAGCACAGTGGGCTGCGGGATGACAGCGTCGATGCCGCACAGGGCCGCAGCCCCGGCCGCCAGCACCCGGACCCGTTCCTGGCATTCACTCACCGGCCTGCTGACGGTAACGCCGATGACCTCGTATGGTGCGCCGGTCAGGGTCGCGCCGGCCATCAGGCCAGCCTGTGTCCCGCACGACCCGGTCGCGAGCCACAACGCTGCGGGCCGCTCCCCCAGCTCGTCCAGCTGTGTGGCCAGCTCGACGCTCGCCCGCAGGTAGCCGAGGGCACCCAGCGGGGTCGCGCCGCCGCGCGGAACCAGATAGGGGCGCCGTCCGCCGGCCCGCAACTCCGCCGCGACGGCTTCGATGCCGGCATCCACCGAGGCCCGGTCCGGTTCACCGGTGAACCGGACGTCCACCCCGAGCCAGCGGTGCAGCCGCATATTGCCCTCGTCAGCGGCGCCCCCGTCATTGACGCCCCCGTCAGCGGCGGAATTGCCGTAGCAGACAACGTGCGGCTCGATCTGGTGCCGCAGGCAGGCCAGCGCGGCGAGCATTGTCCAGTTCGACTGCGGCCCCGCACCGGTTACCAGGCAGTCGCAGCCCTGGCTGAGCGCGTCGGCGATGATGTACTCAAGGCCGCGCAGCTTGTTTCCGCCGAGGCCGACACCGGCCAGATCGTCCCGTTTCAGCAGGACCGGCACGCCCAGTTGGCGGGACAGCCGGGGCGCCGGATGAAGCGGGGTCGGCGCCAGGACGAGAGGGATCCGGGGAACGCGGGCGAACTGTTCCGCGGTCGCCCGGGCCGCCGCTGCACTTGAGCCCACGGTCATTCCCGCACTCCGCCGTCATCCCGCGCTGCCGCGCAGGCGCGGCGGACCCGGTCCGCGAACGCGGCACACGAGCCAAGCGATGCCCGGACATCCAGCAGCTCGTCCAGGGCAGCGTCGGAGATCGCGTCCAGGCGGGAATCGGCGCGCAGTGCAGTACGGAAATCCTGGCCCTTGTCGATGCCGCTCATCGCGGCGGCATAGACCGCCTCGTGCGCGCTGTGCTTGCCGAGCTGGTCGGTAAGCGCGCGCATCACCGGTTCGGACAGCAGGTACCCGCGGTGGGCGTCAATGTTGGCGACCATGCGTTCGGTGTCGACGCATAGGCCGTCGAGCATCCGGGCCCCGGCGTCCACGCAGGCGGCGAAGTACATGGCGGTTTCCGGGACCACCAGCCACTCGGTCTTCCAGGCGCGGCCGTCCCGCTCGTGCTCGCACACCATCCCATCCAGGGCGATTCCGGCCTGCGCCCGGATGACCCGGGCCAGCGTGACCAGGTGCTCGGAAATCTCCGGGTTGCGCTTGTGCGGCATGGTGATCGAGCCCACCGTGCCGGGGGTGAACGTCTCCCGCAGCTCGCCGATCTCCGGCCGCTGCAACTGGTAGACCTCGTTACCGATCTTGCCGGCCGTGGCCGAGATCGCCGCCAGCAGCCAGATGAACTCGGCGACCCCGTCTCGTGCGGTAAGCCATGGCACGGCAGGAGCCTGCAACCCGAGCCGGCCCGCGAACGCGTCGAGCAGGTCGAGCGCGCGGTCACCCCAGAATTCCATGGTGCCGAGCGCCCCGCCGAGCTGGGCCAGTTCCCAGCGGCCCGCGCCCTGCCGCAGCCGCGCCAGGTGCCGGTCAAGCTCTGCGGCCCACACCGCCGCCTTGAAGCCGAAGGTGATCGGCAGGCCAGGTTGCCCGTGGGTGCGCCCGCACATGGGGGTGCTCCGGTGCTCGCCCGCCAGGTCGAGGGCCCGGTTCCGCATCCGGGTCACATCACGCTGCGCGATGCCGCCGAGGGTTGTGAAAACGAGCGAGAACCAGGTGTCGGACAGGTCCTGCACGGTCGCGCCGTAGTACACCCACTCACGCGCGTGCTCGGGCAGCGACTCGCGCAGCGCGCGGATCAGGCCCAGCGTGGAGTGGCCGGTGGCCCGGGTCTGCTCGGCGACGAGGTCGAGATCCACCAGGGACACGTCGGCGTGGGCGCTGATCGCATCGGCGGCCGCGCGGGGCACCAGGCCGACATCAGCCTGGGCCAGGGCCAGGGCGGCCAGGATGTCCAGCCACGCCTGGGTCCGGCCCTCATCGGTGAACAGCGCTGACACCTCCGGCGTCGTCCACAGGTGCCCGTAGACGCGCGAGTCGGCCGGGTGCGCGGAACTCACGGCGCGGCTTCCGCTGGCGCCGGGATGCCACAGAGGGCACGGAGCGCGGTGCGCACCTCGTCCAGGTTCGCGCCCCACGGCACCACCGCCGTGCTGCCGTCCACCTGGATACCGCGTTCCAGCAGGCAGCACTTGGTCAGCACGCGCGCACCGGGCGGCCCCACCGACCGTGCCTTCGGGCACAGCTCGATGCGGCGGGGTTCCGCGCCGTAGAAGTGCTGGTGGAACTGGCGGGACCGGTCGCAGCCGATGAGCAGCCAGTCGGCGTGGTAAGGCGGATGGCAGTCCAGATAGCTGACATCCCCGCCGGATGCCGCACCGCTGCCCCGGCAGGGCAGCAGGTAGTGCGGTGCCGGGTTGTCCGCCACCAGTTGTTCCACATCGACCGCGTCGAGCACGAGGGTTACTGGCGGCAGGTCCTCGTCATAGCCGACCACCTGCTCGGCCATGGCCAGCAGCTTCGGCGGGTGCGGCGGGATGACCTCGGTCACGTGCACGGTGAGCGGCGCGGGCCGCCAGATGAAGTTCACATGCTCGAAGCGGCCCTGCACCAGGTAGGCCAGCAGGTCATCCCGCTGGTGCGCCAGCGCCACCGCCGCGAGCGATGACGCGTTGCCGACATCTGCGGCTGGCTCATCGATCCATGCCGTGGTGGCCGGACCCGACAGCACACGCAGCTCCGCGACCGGCGAGAACAGCAGGTCAGGATCCTTCGGCCGGACCGCCACCAGCGCGGTGTCCCGGCCGTTACGCAGCGCGAGAAACGCGGTGCGCCGGTAGATCTCGCGGCGCGCCAGCAGTGCCCCGATATCCGCCGGGGTGAGGGGGATGTCGACATCCTGCACGGACAGGCCACGGTATGGCCGGGTGATCGTGTTGGGCTCAGGGTCCGCGATCACGTCAGCGCACCGGCCGGCACCGTGTTGGCCGACACCGTGTCAGCGCGCAGCCCGAGCCGGAGCGTTTCCAGCGACAGCACGCTGGCGGGCGCGACATTGCCGATGTTGACGTCCGCGCCAAGCTGCCGGACGAACCAGGTCTGCTGGCTCTTGGCCGGCGCCTCGAAAATCACCCGGTCCTGGGGGACCCAGGCCAGGATGGCCGAGACCAGATCCTCCCGGATGCCGCAGTCGGCGTGATAGAGCCCGACCGTGCCGCTTTCGCGGCCCTCGGCGACCACCCAGGTGGCGCCGGCGTCGAGGTCACGGCCCATCTCCTCGCCCCACTCCGCCGGGGTCGGCGGGAAGTTGCCTTCCTTCGCCCCGGTCTCGGCGAGCACCACGAAGTCGGCAGCCAGCTCCTTGACCAGGGCGTGCTTGCGGCTGTCCGGCAGGGCGCGCAGCCCATTCGACACCTCAACGTGGCTCACCCCGATGCTGAGCGCCCAATCCCGCAGCTCGGGCACCCGGTTCTGCATGGCCGCCACCTCAAGCAGGGTCCCGCCGAGCGACACCGCGCAGCCGTGCTGCGCGCAGATGGACACCCGCGTGCTCATCGTCGGGTCGATATAGCTGATACCCCAGCCGACCTTCACGATGTCCACCAGGTGCCCGGACTGCTCAAGGAAGGCGCGGGTCGCGTCCGGCGTGAGCCCCGAGTCGAGAACATGCGTGATTCCGCGGGACCGCGGCTTGGCGGAACGGGCTGGCAGCTTGAGGAAGGTGGGACACTCGGGCACGGTGCGCCTCCGGCTCTATGGTGTGGTCGAACCATAGGCACGCTGACGCCCAAGTTTCGCTGTCCTGGCAAGGCGAGGTTCGGGGTGTTCTTCGTCCTGGCCTGCCGTCAGCTGATGGGCAGGCGCGGGGACCCGGGCCGGAAGCCGGCCCAGGTCCCCGCAGCGGCGGCCCTCGGGCGTGTCTCTGGCTCGCTAGCCCTGGAGTTCGGCGCGGACCATCGCGGCCCCGTCGGCGAGCGCGCGCAGCTTGCCCGCGGCGATCATCCGGGGCAGGTTGATCAACCCGCAGTCGGTGGACAGCCCGAGCCGGTCGGCCGGGACGTACTCCAGTACCTGCCTGATCCGGTCGGCCACCTCGTCCGCGCTCTCGGTGACCGTGGACTTGACGTCGATGACGCCCGCCACGAACGGCTTCGTCCAGTTGTTGTCGGTCAGCGGCTTGAGGTCGTCCGGCCCGGTCCGGCCCACCTCGTAGTTGAGCGCGTGAATGTTCGCGTCCAGCACGTGCGGGAACAGCGCGTGCGCGCGCTCCGGCGCCGGGGCGTCGGCGGCCCGCTTGTCGAGCACGAACGCGCCGAACTCGGTCTCCGTCTCATCCGGGAAGTACGCGGGCGTGCCGGAGTAGTTACCCCAGCAGGTGTGCACCCAGAACTCGCAGCCCACACCCTCGACCGAGGCGTTGAGCGCCTCGATCTCCCAGTCGCCCATGCCATACGGCCAGACGAACTCGTCAAGCTGGATGATGTCGCACCCGTTGTCCGCGAGCTCCTTGAAGTCCTCGTTGAACGCCTTGGCCAGCGCCAGGGCCACCTCCCTGGTGTCCTTGTAATGCAGGTTGGTGGTGGCGGCGGCGATCACGCCGAGGCCCGTGTAGGAGACCTTGACCGGCTTCTTCGTCGCCTTCCGTACCGCGCGCAGGTTCGAGATATGGAACGGGTATTCCCGCCGGACCTCGCCCACGCAGGTGGGTGAATACAGGGTGGAGTAGATCGGCAGGCCGATCGGCGGTCCGGTGAGCTTGTACCCGGACACGCGCTCCAGGTAGTAGTAGAGGATCGTCCCGTACGGGGAGTCACCGCCGTACACCTTGCCGTCACTGATCACGTCCAGGCCGGCCGCCTCCTGGTCATGCACAATCGAGCCGACGGCGTCTTCCAGTGCCTCCTTGCTGATGGAGTCATGGATGAACTCGCCCTTGGGCAGGACGGCGAATGCCTGCCCGTCATACCACCGTGGATTGGGATAGTTGCCGACCATCGCGGTTGGCAACAGCATGTCCTGACCACCTATGAGCATCTTCGCTCCTTCCGATCGCGCACTGAGCTGATCGCGCACTGAGTGTCAGGAGCGTAGGCCGGCCTGGCCGCCGGTTTCTTCCCTCCCGGAGGACCGTTCTTTCCCGGCTTGTCCGCATGATGGGTTGAATTTCAGCCTGCGCGGATCCGCCAGTCGACCGCGACGCAGCCGGTGGCCCCGGCCAGCACCGGGTTCAGGTCGAGTTCGCTGAGCTCTGGGTTGTCCGTCATCAGGTCACCAACGGCCGTGATCACCGCCGCGACAGCCCCGACATCCACCGGCGGGCCGCCCCGCAGCCCGTCAAGGACAGCCGCACCGCGCAACGACCGCAGCAGGGCGGCGGCCTGGGCCGCGTCCACCGGCGCGATCGCCAACTGGATATCGCGCCGGGTCTCCACCAGGACGCCACCCAGGCCAGCCATAACCACGGGGCCGAATTCCGGATCGCGGACCCCGCCGACGACCAATTCGACACCCTGGCGCTGGGGCTGCACCAGCAGGGCCGCCCCGTCCGCCAGCGCGAGCAGGTCCGCCGCAGCCGACCGCACCGCATCCGCACTGACCAGGCCCAGCCGCACGCCGCCCACATCGCTCTTGTGCGACAGGTCGGGATGATCGACCTTGAGCACGACCGGATACCCGAGGCGCCGGGCGGCCGCGACAGCCGCGGCAGCGTCGCCGCACAGCACGGTCTCGATCACTGGTACCCCCGCGCCGGCCAGCAGGTCCCGCGCGGCGTCCGGGGCGAGCAGCCCGTTACCGGGCAGCGTCCCGGGCGGCAGCGCGCGGCGCACGCGCCGGGAGGGTGCAGGTGCCCCGGTCGCGCCTCCAGGGACAGCAGGCGTCCCGGCCGCCCCCCCGGGGACAGCAGGCGCCCTGGCCCGCATCCCGCAGCGGACGGCCACGCCGACGGCCCGTGCGGTGCGTTCCGGCCACGGGAAACAGGGCACTCCGGCTTCCTGCAGCACGCTCGTGTAGCCGTCCGCGGCGCGGGGGGCCACCCAGCAGACGTAGATGGGCACCGGTACCCCGTCGTCACGCAGCCTGGTCACCGCGTCCCGCACGGCCGACGCCACCTCCTGGGAGGCGGCGCGCTGCAGCAGCACCGGCACCACCACGTCGACCTCACCGGAACGCGCCAGCATCTCGATCGTCGCCGGGTAGAGCTTGGTGAACAGGTTCCAGGTCGGCGTCATATCCACCGGATTGTGCGCGCTGGCGTACCCGGGCAGCAGCGCCCGCAGCTCGGCCTGCAAGGACTCGCTCAGCTCCGGCACATCCAGGCCCTCGTCGGCGAGCAGGTCGGCCAGCTCGACGCCGGTGCCACCGGAATTGGTCACCACCGCCACGCGAGGCCCGCGCGGAGGCGGCTGGCCGGACAGCGCACGGGCCGCGTCGAGCACCTGCAGCCCGGTGCGCACCCGGACCACCCCCGCCTGGCGCAGCGCGGCGTCGCGGACCGCGTCGTCGGTCGCCAGGGCAGCCGTGTGCGACACGGCGGCTCGCTGCCCGGCACCGGTGCGCCCGCCGACGACCGCGATGACCGGCTTGACCAGGGTTGCCCGGCAGGCCTCCACGAAGAACTGGCGAGCATCGGTGATCGATTCGAGCAGCAGGCAGATAACCGTCGTCGCCGGGTCGTCCCGCAGGTAGGCGAGCAGTTCCGCGTCGGTGATGTCCGCCTTGTTGCCGGCCGCGAACACCTTGGCCACGCGCAGCGCCTCGTCCTGGCCGAGCGTGTGCACCGCCATCCCGTAGGACCCGGACTGGGTGACGATGGTGACCCCGCCGCCGCCGCGCGGGGCGCCCGCCGCGATGGAGGCATTCAGCGGCAGGTCTGCGTTCTGTATGCCAAAGCAGTTGGGTCCGACCAGGCGCACTCCCCCAGCCCGGGCGGCGGCCACCGTGTCGGCCTGCAGTTTTGCCCCTTCCGGCCCGGTCTCGGCGAATCCCGCGCTGAGCACGACCACGGCCGCGACGTGGGAGTCCGCGGCCGCGCGCACGATGGCCGGCACGGTGGCGGCCGGGGTCGCGATCACGGCCAGGTCGATCTGCCCCGGCACCTCACGCAGGTCCGGGTAGGCGACCTGGCCGCCGACCGTAGCGGCCTGGCCGACCGGCACCACCTCGCCGGGGAAATCAGCCAGGTTGTCCCACAGCAGCCGCCCCACCGAGCCGGGCCGGTCGGACGCGCCGACCAGCGCGACCCGGCGCGGGGTGAACACGGCGGCGAGGCCGGCGGCCCCGTACTTACCAGCGCCGGGTTCAGCGGGGCCGGCCGCGCCGTCATTCAGCACGCGCAGTCCTGGCCGCTGCCGTGACTGAACACCCGGGACAGCTCGCGTGGCGAGAACTCGGACTTGCGCACCCCGAGTGAGTCCAGTGAACGGACCACAGCCAGCTCCGCGGCCGAGGGCGGGGTGACGGCCCGCAGGTCACCGGCCACCTCCAGCGGGAAGCCGGTGGCCGCGCGGATCTCCTCGACGCCTGTGTCCGGGAAGACCTGAACCAGCCGCGCGTGGCCCGCCGGGAAGTCGAAGACGCCCAGCTCGGTGATGAGCCACTGCGGTCCGCCGCCGGTGTAGCCGAGTTCCGCGCGGGTGCCCAGCGGGGTGCGGTGCCCCATGTCGGTGATGAAGTCGCAGGCATTCACCAGGGTGCGCCCGGACCGGTGCCGGGTGGTCCACACCGTGAGGTGGCCGATCGTGGCGGCCAGGTTGCAGCCGCCGCCACCGCCGCCGAGTTTCACCTTCGGGCGGCCCGGCGGGCCGATGGCGGTCACGTTGGTGTTGCCGGAACCGTCGATCTGGCCGCCGGACAGGAACATCCGGTCCACGTCACCGCGGACCGCGGCGTCGAAAAACTCCTCGAACCGCATGCTGTACCCGGCGCCCCGCTTGAGGCTGGCGTCGTTGCTGGTCGGCGGGATGAACGGCGGATCCGGGTTGATCGCGTACATCGCGCCTTCGACCAGGACCATCTCCGGGGCGTGGGTGCGCCGCGCGACGTGCATGGCGACCTGGGCGCACGGGCTGCCGAAGCCGTGGAACACGGTCTCGGTCGGCCGGATGGTCCGGGCCAGCAGGACGACGAACCACTCGTCGAGGGTGAAACTCAAGCGAAGATCTCCTTCCACGCGGCGGTGGACTGTGACCAGGTGCTCAGTGCGCCGAGCTGCGCCGCGCCCACGGCCTCGCGGTAGCCCTCCTCGGTGCCGTGCACATAGGTCGCCAGGTACTTGTCGAGATCATCCGGCCCCGCTTGCGCCGCCGACACGTACTCGCGCAGGTGGGCATGGTCGTAGGCGTACCGCGGGTAGCAGGAGGACGGGTGCGCGCCGAACGGCACCTCGGTCACGGTGGCGACCAGGTGCCCGGGGATGGTGACGCCGGCCGCCGCCACCTCCTCCGGCGAGGAGATCTCATCGACGGTCGCGATGACCATGCCGGACGCGGAAGCGAACCGCTCGTCCAGCACGTACGGCTGGTCCAGGTGCAGGTTGCCGTACCGGTCCCCGGACGGTGCGTGCAGCAGCGCGACGTCGGGGCGCAAGGCCGGGACGGCGACCAGCGTCTCGCCGGTGAACGGGCAGGTGATCTCGGCGTACTCGGGGTGCAGCGCGGCGATGCCAGATCCCCGCACCCCGCGCACCGGCAGGAACGGCAGCCCCATCTCGCTGGCCCGGAGCTGGGCCAGGATGGTGGCACAGCAGCTCTCCGCCACCTCGATCGCGCCTGCCTCGGCCGCCCGCCGGTAGGCGGGGGCCAGGCCGAGATCCTGCTCGAAGCCGACATAGCTCTCTTCACAGCGGCGGACCGCGCCGACCGCCACCAGCATGTCGACGTCGATGCTGTGCGCCGAACCGACCAGGTGCAGGCCCCGCCTGCGCTGGCGGACCAGTTCGCGGACCAGCGCCATGGGCAGCCGGGCGGACAGGCCGCCACCGAGCGCGACCATGGCGCCGTCGGGCACCAGCGAGACGGCATCGGCCAGGGCGGTTCGCTTGTCGCGGTACGGCTGCAGGCTCACAGTGATCCTCCGACGGTGCTCTGGGCCGGGCGCGGGGCTGGGCGGGCTGCGCTGCCCGGGCCCGACCGCCCGGCCTGCTGCGCGGCGGCAATCA